>NZ_DLOC01000103.1:0-57172 GCF_002478465.1 Empedobacter sp. UBA7494 | reverse complement strand
AGAATATTATTTGAAGAAATTATCGAGTATAATTATGAGGAAACAAAAAAGGAGATCAAAATTGATCTCCTTTTGTAATATTTGTTCAAAAAAAGTAATTAGTTTGCTAAAACGATTACTTTATTGTTGTTCATTTCAATTGTTCCTCCTTTAATGTCTAATAATAATGTAGACTCATTTGATGGAGAGCTATAAACTTTACCTGAAATATTATCGAAATCTTCGAAAGTTTTTGTGTGAACGTAAATTTTGATTGTTCCTTCACCTAAAGTTGCAACGATAGGAGCGTGGTTGTTTAATAACTGAAATTCACCATCTTTTCCTGGTAAAGTAACAGCATCTACTACTGCATCGAAAACTACGAATTCTGGCGTAATAATTTGTAAGTGCATAATCCTATTGTTTTAAAAAAAAGAGTACTTAGCAACTTTCAAAAAGAAAAGAAACGTAAGCACTCTTTATATGGTTAAATTATATTATTTAGCTTCTGCTAACATTTTTTCTCCAGCTTCAATCGCTTCTTCGATTGTACCACGTAAGTTGAATGCAGCCTCAGGATATTGGTCAACTTCACCATCTAAGATCATGTTGAATCCTTTGATTGTATCTTTGATGTCTACTAAAACACCTGGGATACCTGTAAACTGTTCTGCAACGTGGAATGGTTGAGATAAGAAACGTTGGATACGACGTGCACGGTGTACAACTAATTTATCCTCTTCTGATAACTCTTCCATACCTAAAATCGCGATAATATCTTGTAAAGCATTGTAACGTTGTAAGATTTCTTTTACACGTTGTGCTGTTTCGTAATGTTCTTTACCAATAATTGCTGGTGATAAGATACGAGATGTAGAGTTCAATGGATCTACCGCTGGGTAAATACCTAATGAAGCAATTTTACGATCTAATACCGTTGTAGCATCTAAGTGCGCGAAAGTCGTAGCTGGCGCAGGGTCAGTTAAATCATCGGCAGGTACATATACCGCTTGTACAGAAGTAATAGATCCGTTTTTAGTAGATGTAATACGCTCTTGCATAGCACCCATTTCAGTTGCTAATGTTGGCTGATAACCTACGGCTGATGGCATACGTCCTAATAGGGCAGAAACCTCAGAACCTGCTTGTGTAAAACGGAAGATATTATCTACGAAGAATAATACGTCACGTCCTTGACCTTGTCCATCTCCATCACGGAAATATTCAGCTAATGTTAAACCTGTTAAAGCAACACGAGCACGTGCACCTGGAGGTTCATTCATTTGTCCGAAAACGAAAGCTGCTTTAGACTCTTTCATGTTTTCACTGTTTACTTTAGATAAATCCCAAGATCCACCTTCCATAGAGTGCATGAAATCTTCGCCGTAATTAATTAATCCAGCTTCAATCATCTCACGCATTAAGTCATTACCTTCACGAGTACGCTCACCAACACCAGCGAATACAGATAAACCTCCGTGTCCTTTTGCGATGTTGTTCATCAACTCCTGAATTAATACTGTTTTACCTACTCCGGCACCACCAAATAAACCAATTTTACCACCTTTTACGTATGGCTCTACTAAGTCAATTACTTTAATACCTGTAAATAAAACTTCTGCAGATGTTGATAATTCTTCGAATTTTGGAGCTGGACGGTGAATAGGTAAACCATTTTCTTTGTCTAAATTCCCTAAACCATCAATAGCATCTCCAACTACATTAAATACACGTCCTTTGATGTTTTCTCCGATAGGAACCATAATTGGTTTTCCTAAAGCGATAACTTCTTGACCTCTTTGTAAACCATCAGAACTATCCATTGCGATACAACGTACAGTATCTTCACCGATGTGTTGCTCAACTTCAAGAATTAATGTTTCTTTTCCTTGACGAGGAACCTCTAATGCATCATAAATATTTGGAAGGCCTTCTGCGTTATCAAAAATAACGTCAATTACAGGTTCAATAACCTGTGCAATCTTACCTTTCTTTTGATTTGCCATTATATGAAATGATTTAGTTTATTTTATTTGGGTGCAAAGGTAAGTTAAAAACATTGTATAATTTATATACTTTTTAAGATTTTTGTCATAATATTTTGATTAGTAATCAGAATATTACAATCAAAGGAAATTAAAAATAGATTTGAAGTTCGATTTGAAAGCCTTAATTTTGTGCAAAATCATTTTTAGTGAACGTTTATCAATCCTTAGAAGAAATCAAACCAATCAAACGTCCTGTCCTTACTTTGGGCATGTTTGATGGTGTGCACATTGGACACCAATCTATTCTAAAACAACTCAATACAATTGCAAAAGAAATTGATGGAAAAAGTGTTTTGATTACTTTTAATCCACATCCTCGAATGGTTTTACAACCAAATTGTGATCTTAAATTTTTGAACACTTTAGAGGAAAAAGAAAATGTTTTGCGTCAATTTGGGTTAGAACATTTGATTATTCAAGCGTTTACAAAAGATTTTTCGCAAGTAACTTCTGTCGAATTTGTCAAGAATTTATTGGTTGATAAAATTAATATTGATACGCTAGTGATTGGCTACGATCATCATTTCGGGAAAAATAGAGAAGGAAATTTTGAACAATTACAAGTTCTTTCGAAAAAATATGGTTTCAATTTGATTCAATTGCAAGCTGTCGAAGAAAATGATGTGGCGGTGAGTTCTACAAAAATTAGAAATGCACTTATCGAAGGAAATATCGCGTATGCGAATAAAGCGTTGAACTATCAATATCCGCTTTCTGGAGAAGTTGTTCATGGTGACAAAATTGGTCGTACACTTGGTTTTCCTACCGCTAATTTACAAGTTGATCCCAATAAATTAATTCCAAAAGATGGCGTTTATGCCGTTGATGTTTTTGTGGATAATCAAAAATATTTAGGTTTATTAAGCATCGGATTTAGAGAAACGGTTACCAATTCTCGTGAACATCGAGTAGAAGTGAATATTTTGGATTTTGATCGAGAAATTTATGGAGAAACAATTCGCCTTGAATTTTTAGGACATTTGCGAGATGAAAAGAAATTTGATTCGTTAGATGATTTAATCATCGCGATGAATCAAGACAAAGAAAATGCAATAAATTTATATGGAAATAATTAAAAAAAGGTTCGCTTTTAGCGAACCTTTTTTTAATCTCTATTTATTATAATATTTAAATATTTCTTTTTTATTTTTTTCCAAAACTCCCAAAAGCGTCGCATCAACCTTTGGTTCGTTTGTTGTTAAAACAATTTTATCATTTACTTTTTCGAATGTAATGACAAGATTATTGGTTGTACTTTCAAACGAAATTTTATTTTTTAATTTCTTTTGTAATTTAAAATTAGTACGTAAAATATCCGATTTTACTGTAAACTTTAAAGGTTTATAAACAATTGCAGATTTGTCAATTACAGATTTTTTTGGCGAAACTTCCATCACCGAAGCTGTTTCTAATGATGTATTCGCAGCACGTTCTTCTGCAACAACCGTCATTTTCATCACATCAGAAGTATCTTTTAATTTAGCATTTTGTCTACTTACACCATTTGCGACTACAACACCAGAAGCTTTCCCTGCTAACTTATCCGAAATAACTGAATCTTTTATAGAACCAAAATTTTGACTATTTGCTTTAGCATATTGACCTTCTTTTTCTATGGAATCTAAAACCTTAGAACGAACTTCCATCGCTTGCGGTGCTGATAAAGCAACCGGAGCATTTGGTGCAGACGCTTTAGATAATTGAGGAAAATATCCTTCATCATCAATTGTACCAGCAGAATGTCCTTCAATTACTTTATAAACAGGCTCTTTTGTATCTTTATCATTCTTTACTATTTCTAGAGGTTTTTCCAAATCTTTATCTTTCGATTCCAAAACCACTATTTCTTCTTGTTCAGCAGGCGATTGCTCGATAACTGGGACATTTGTTTTGACAATTTCAAGTGAATTTTCTCTATTTTCAGTATTAATATTCTCGATAAAAAGTACAAAGTAAGGAATCGCAATCAACGCAAAAACGGCAGCAGAAAACCATACACTCGAAACAAATTCGCGAATAGGTTTCTTTTTCTTTTCCTCGTTCTGCAAACCAGATTCAATACGTTTCCACACCAAATCACTCGGTTTTTCGCCGACAGTTTCGTTACTTCTTGATCGAAATAAATCTTCTATTGGATCGTTTGTGTTCACGATAAATTTGATTTTATATTTTCATTCTTACTTAACATATCCTTCAATTTCGTCTTCGCTAAATTAAGTTGCGATTTAGATGTTCCTTCTGTAATGCCCAAACTTTCGGCAATTTCTTTGTGCTTATATCCCTCAATAACGTAAAGGTTAAATACGAGACGACAGCCTTCGGGTAGATAATCGAGGAGTTTCATCACATCATCTTCTTCGATTTGTTGCGAAGCTTCTTGATTAGATGAAATAGAAGAGGAGTAATCGTCTACATTAAGGTGAAAAATTTTATTTTTCCGCAACTCCATCAAACATTCATTAATCATAATTCTTCGCATCCATCCTTCAAAACTTCCTTCGAACGAATAATTTTCAAGATTCTGAAAAATCTTCAAAAAACCTTTTACCAACGCATCTTCCGCTTGTTGTATATCGGTAAAATAACGTTTACAAACCGCAAAAAATCGCGCATCATATTTTTCGTAAAGCAGCCGCTGTGCTTTCGAATCATTGTTGATACAAGCTTTTATGAGTTGTTTTTCGTCCAAAATACTTTTTCTTTCTCAGTGTTTAGATGCGAAAATTACGCTTATGGTTGCTTTGATAGCGTAAAATATTTGTTAAAGTTCTGAAAACTTATTCATTAAACATAAAAAAGTCGCTACAAGAGCGACTTTTTAAATTATTTTTTTATAAATTTTTTCGTTATTCTTTTATTATCTTGAATTAACTGGATAATGTAAACACCATATTTAAGTTTGCTAACATCAATTTGTTGATTATTTGTTGAGTTATGTTCAACAATTTGTCCAATGATATTTGATATCTTATATTCAATTTTACTTTTAGAACTTGAAGCTACATTTAATATTTCTTGTACTGGATTCGGGTATATTATAAAATCAACTTTATCTAAATCACCAACTCCTAAAGTTTTTTCAAAAATAGCTTTTACAGAAAAGTTATGTGAAGGATTAATTATAATTTTTTGATCATTCGATTCTAAATCACCTTCCCAATGAGAAAATTTATATCCTGGTAATGCAATTGCTTCTAATGTTACTGGAATAGATTTAAAATAATCTCCACTCCAATTTTGATAATCTTCTTCAATACCAACTGTTGAATTATTGATTTCAATCGTATTAACTTTTACGAAACCTTGCTCTTTGTTATTTATTCTAGTTGTTAATTTATAATTTCCTTCAAGATTAAAGAAATTAGACAAATGTTCTTTTTGATATTGTGGTCTATTTCTAGCAAAATTTCTAGTTTTTTCTATGTAATTATTCCAATCCTCTACAGAACCTATCATTTTCCATCGATCAATATGTTCTTGCATTTCTGGCTCCAAAGCCTGTTTCATTTTATCAATAATCTTTATAACTCTATCTGGAATGAAAGTTGTATTTAATAAATCAGAAAATCTATTAATAAATCTATTTTTAAAATCTCTATTCTCTAATAATTTTACAAAATGAAGATTATAATGATTAGATTCAGGGTTAATATTTGTGTCCGTCGCATTGTACATTGAATTTACTTTGTACTTCTCATCATTAGGAAACATTCCTAAATCAGTATCTTTTAATACCCAACGCCATTTTCCATCATGACCATATGGAGCATTTACATCATAATCTACTTTTTTTCTCCAAAATTCATTATTATTAGCTGGCCAATCATCATTACCAATATAAATTTCTGTTAAAAAATAGTCAATTAAATTATCAAAATCTATTTTTCTTGATACATAATTATAATTTTCATACGTTGTTAAGTCATTATTTCCAATAAAATTCATCAACTCTTTATATGCTATTGGATCTCCAATATCACCAAACCCCTCATTTTCTAAAAAGTCAATTTCATTTTCTTTTATGTTATATACACGCTCAAAATATTTCTCATCAAATCTTTCTCTTAAATTATAGACACCATAATATTCAGAATTTACAAATACAACACTTGGAGAATATTCTTGTGTTTCAAAATTCAAATGCTTTGTAAGATTTTGAATCAAAGCATCTTTATACATTGTCAAATAAGTATCATTACCAGAGTTTCGAAGAATTAATCTTTTAAATTTATTATAATCATAATCTTTAAAAAAATTATAATTTAATGAGCTTTTACTATAATCTGATTTCGCATAAAATCTAAATGATTTATTTCGATAGCTTCTAGTTGCATTTCCATGATTTCTAATTCCTATTGTTTGATGAATTACTTCTTTATTATTATCAAAAACTGACAAAAAAACTTTTCTTTCACTTTCTTTTCCTGATTGTTGATAATTAGCAATCGTATTATATATTGCTTCTTTATCAGGATTCTCAATTCTCCAATCATCAAAAGTTTTTCCTGCTACCCACAGACCATTTTCATAACCAAATAATTCTTCGGCATCAATAGAAATTGAAAATATTGGCAATGTATAACTAAAACTATTTTTATTATTAACAAAAAAAGTTTTTGAAATTGTTTCAGATGAATTCTCATTACTTACAGCTTTTGCTTTAATAACAAAACTCTTTTTAATTAAATGAGAGGGAAAATAAGGATTATTATCAAATGTAGTAGAAATATTTGATAACACATTATCCTCTTTAGTTCTATCATAAATCTTGATAGGTTTTTCATAAAGAAATGATTTCATTTCTGATACATAAAACTCATAAGGAAGTTCCCCTACATTTTGTGGGTATCTTTTCTTGTATTGATATACTTTTCCATTCAGATTATTTATATCTGGTTCAGATCCATCAATTGTATAAATAATTGTTAATGAAGAGTCTTCATGACTGATAGTCAAGTCAAAGTCTTCATCATAAAAGCCACTTTCACTTGAAAATACAGGTGTTTTCAGTGATTGACCTAAAACAAAACTTATAAAGTTAAAAAAAAGAAGGGTATATATTTTTCTCATATGTTATATTGTTATTTTTTACAAAAATAAAACTTATTCCATAAAAAAATCTGATATAAATATTTATATATCAGATTTTCATCTATTATAGAAAGATTCTAATTAATTATTATCCAACTAAATTGTGTTTTACTAGATATTCTGCAATTTGAACCGCATTTGTAGCTGCTCCTTTGCGTAAATTATCCGCAACAATCCAACAATTTAATGCATTTGGTTGAGATAAATCACGACGGATACGTCCTACAAAAACATCGTCTTTTCCTTCTGAATAGAAAGCCATTGGATAAGTATTTGTATCAGGATTATCTTGTACAGTTACACCTTCCTGTTCTGCTAATAATTTACGAACTTCAGCTAAATCAAAATCATTCTCAAATTCGATATTTACAGACTCCGAATGTCCTCCTTGCACAGGAACGCGAACCGCAGTAGCAGTAATATTCATTTCGTCCACACGCATAATTTTACGAGGCTCACGTGTTAATTTCAATTCTTCTTTTGTGTAACCTGTTTCTTCATCAAAAACATCACAATGAGGCAATGCATTTTTGAAAATTTGATATGGATAAACTTTCGCAACGTCACGTCCTTCAATTTCTCCATTCAATTGCTCCACAGCATCTTTTCCAGTTCCTGTAACTGATTGATAAGTAGAAACAACTACACGTTTAATTCCGTATTTTTTGTGTAAAGGATTAAGAACCATTACCAACTGAATTGTAGAACAGTTAGGATTTGCAATGATTTTATCATTTGTTGTTAAAATATCTGCATTGATTTCTGGTACAATCAACGGACGATCTGGATCCATTCTCCAAGCCGATGAATTGTCAATTACAGTTGTTCCAACTTCTGCAAACTTAGGCGCCCACTGTTTGGAAGTTTCTCCACCTGCTGAAAAGATTGCGATATCAGCTCGCATTTCTACAGCATCTTGCATTGATACAATTTTGTATTCCTTTCCTTTGTACTCAATAGTTTTTCCTATTGATCTTTCTGATGCTACTGGTATAATTTCAGTGATTGGAAAATTTCTTTCTTCCAAAACTTGGAGCATAACTCTGCCGACCATTCCGGTAGCGCCTACGACTGCTATTCTCATTTGTTTATTAAATAATGTATTAAAAAATTTCGAATTGCTAATTTACTGATTATTTCGATACATTTTTCTCTCTTTCATAGGTTTAGCAATCTATTTGATATGATATATTTTATGTTATGATGTTAATTCAGGTTTTTGAACTTTTCCTCGAATTAAAATTTATAAATCTCTTTTTTATAAGAATTTTGAACACAAAAAAAGTGGAACAAATTGCTCCACTTTTCTATAATTGTATAAAAATATTTTTTCAAAAATTATTTTTTGATTATTTTTTCAATCTTCATTCCTTTATCTGTTTTAATTTTTAGAAGATAAACTCCACTTGGTAAAGATTGAACATCGATTGTTGATGATTTAGTATCAACATACTTTACTGTTCTTCCTGTAAGATCCCCAATTGTAATTGATTCAATTTTTTCTGATGATGGATTATTTATTTTTACAAAATCTGACGTAGGATTTGGATAAACTTTAACTTTTGTAGTTTTATTTACTTCAGAAGTAGCTAAAGAACCAGCACCTATTTTAATATCATCTGCATAAATTTTAGTTGTTGTTGCAGCATTATCGTGTGTAACACGAATTTCATCTGTAATCATTTCTGATGCTACATCACTAGGAAAACGCTCATATGCCAATTCGTCATCAACAAAGTATTCTACTTTATTATCCTTCGCATTATATTTTATTGATAATTTATACCATGTATTTGCTGAAGCTACAAAACCTGTATCTGCATATTGTTCAACTTCATAATCGGCAACCCAAATATTTCCTGTCCCAATAATTCTTATCTGGTCAACATATGATTCTGCTGCATTATTTACCGTTGAAAATATATATGATGATACGTTATCAATTCCAACCATTACATAAACCTCTACATCGTCTAATGATTCAGCTCCTTTTGAATAAAACCCTCCCACAATTGGAGAAGATTGTTTTCCATAACGTGTATCTTTTGCCGCTAAAAATGATAATGCTCCTCCATGAAATTTATCACTAACAATGTTTTGATTTTGAACAAATGCTGTCCCTTCAGCATTAGTTCCTGTAACAGACCAACCATTTTGTTTATTAATATCTCCAAGTTTATACCCTTCAGAAACTTCAAACCCTATTGATAAATCAACAGCTTTTTTATTTAAATTATCAGTTTTTGTATTAGATTTTAATACATTACCTTCAAAATCTAATAAAGTTTTTACTGCTTTCTCTTTTTGTTGAGCGAAAGTAGCAGAAGATAAGGCGATAATTGATAAAAGTGTAAAAATTTTCTTCATAATAATTAATTTTTAGTGTTAATTGTTTTTAATTACTTAATAAAAGTAAGTAATTACATTAAGAATACAAAATTTTAAAACAATAAAAATAAAAAATCCATAATCACAAGGATTATGGATTAAATAAATACTAATATGATTTATATCTTATTAAGCAAACTCGTTGTAAGCTGCTTTTAAGTTTTCTGCAATAGCTACTGCAGAGTGCCCTTCGATGTGGTGACGCTCTAACATATGTACTAATTCACCATCTTTGAATAAAGCAACAGCTGGAGAACTTGGAGGAAATGGAGCAAAAAATTCACGTGCTTTTGCTACAGCATCTTTATCAAATCCTGCGAAAACTGTTGTTAAATGTGTAGGAACTTTATCATTATCTAATGACATTACTACTCCTGGTCTTGCAGCACCTGCAGCACAACCACAAACACTATTTACCATTACCAAAGTTGTTCCTTCTTGTTTGATTGCTGCTTCTACTTGTTCTGGAGTAGTTAAATCTTCAAAACCATTAGAAGTCAACTGAGCCTTCATCGGCATTACTATTTCTGCTGGATACATATTGTTCTTTTTTTGTTTTAAATAAAAATAAATTATTTTCAAAGTTACATAATTCTAAAACTTTTTAGAATACTTACTTTTGCAATTACAAATTTACGTAGAATTTAGCAATATGAAATTGACTTTTGGTAAGAATGAGAAACTTAAAAGCAGAAAAGCATTCGATGAATTGTTTTCTGATGGAAAAACATGTGTTTCTCATCCGATTAGATTTGTCTACAAAATCAAGCCGAAAGCGGATTACAATATAAGAGTAGGAGTAAGTGTTGGGAAGAAAAAATTCAAACACGCGGTTGATCGAAATTTATTGAAACGTCGTGCTAAAGAAGCTTACAGATTGAATAAATTATTGCTTGAGCCTAATGAAAAATATTCGGTTGATTTAGTAATGATTTATACTTCGACAAAACAACAACCTTTTGAAGTGATTGAACAATCTGTCAAAACTTTATTAGAAAAATTAAACGAAGCGATACAAACAAAAAAAGATTAATCCTCGGATTAATCTTTTTCATTTATTATAAGTTGTAAAACTGTTTATTTCTTAAGATTTGCCTGCAATCTGAAAAAACTAAAGTATACAGATACTAAAATTAATCCACAAACTGATGCTCCAATTCCTAAAACGCTACGAAAGTTTTCTTCAGCCATAAAACCAGCTTTATAATCCATCTCATATAGGTTGTAACCTAAACCTATCAACAAAACGATTGTCGCGATATAAATATATGTTTTCATTAGATAATGAATTTTTAAATTTTAATTTCATTCATAAACAATGCACCGATATTTGACGTAAATAATTTGATTGCGATTGACAATAAAATTACTCCAAATACTTTTTTCAGTACCGATAAAACGCCAGGTCCCATCCATTTTTCGAGTTTTCCTGCGAATTTCAGCACCAAATATACGATTAACATATTTAATATAATCGCTATCACAATGTTAATATCTGCAAACTGCGAACGAAGCGAAAGTACAGTTGTCAACGATCCCGCACCCGCAACTAACGGAAACGCAATAGGAACAATGGATGCAGAGTTTGATTCGACTCCTTTCTGGATCTCAATTCCTAAAATCATTTCAATAGCGATGATAAAAATCACAAATGCACCAGCCACAGCAAATGACTGAACATCAACACCAACTAATTTCAAAATTTTTGTTCCGAAAAACAAAAACGAAATCATCATAATTCCTGCTGCAATCGAGGCTTTTTCGGACTGAATATGTCCAACTTTGCTCCGAATTCCTACAATAATTGGAATACTTCCTAAAATATCGATAACTGCAAAAAGTACGGCGAAAGTTGTTCCGATTTGATTGAAAGAGAATTTCTGAAAAAATGATATTATATTTTCCATTCGTATTTAGTTATAATTAATTGGTTGATGCAAAAATAGAAGTTTTTATGAACAATTTTTCATAAAAAAGCAATAAATCAATTCTTAATCCAACCAATTCTTAAAATCTGCCACTTTTTCGCGACTCACAATCATATCTTGTTCATTGTAAGTATTCAAAATTATTTTTAATCTTGAATTAGAATACATTGTAATTTCTTTAATCGAATCGATTTGGATGATTTGACTACGATTAATTCTAAAAAACTTTTTCGGGTCGATTTGTTCTTCCACTTTATCCAACGAAAAATCTACCAAATAATTTCGGTTTTCTTTTGTATGAATATACGTTGCTTTGTTTTCGCTAAAAAAACATTCGATATTATCGATTTCTATAATTTTGATTGATGTTCCTATTTTAATCGAAAAACGTTCTTTAAATTTTTCTGTTTGATTATTCGAAAAAAGACTTTTCAATTCATTTAGATTGAAACTTGAAGATGCTTGCTGAAATTGTCTTTCAAATTTTTCAATAGCAAACTTCAATTCCTCTTCATCAACAGGTTTCAACAAATAATCAACCGAGTTTAGTTTAAACGCTTTCAATACATATTCGTCATAAGCAGTCGTAAAAATAATCGCAGACGAAACATCTACTTGATTAAAAATCTCAAATGATAACCCATCTGATAACTGAATATCCAGAAAAATTAAATCAGGATTTGGATTCGTTTTCAACCACGTCACACTTTCTTCTACAGAATGCAACATTTCATGTATTTGATAACCCAATTTTTCTACACGTCGCTTTAATAAACGCGCAGCAGGCTTTTCATCTTCTATAATTAGTATTTTCATCACTGATTATTGCCACTTTTTATTTTGCTCTTTTTCCAAGATTTCTTTGGCTTTATTTTCTTCCCAACCAGAACCATACGCAAAAACTTTTACAGCATTTAGCGCTACGCCCAATCCCCAACCTAAAACTGGCCAATAAAACCACCAATGCCCGTTACTTGTAACTAAATTGAGAATAAAAAAGAATAAACTCATTACAATATAAGTTCCTAAATGTGCATAAAACTTTTTCAATTCTTTTGCGCGTTCTATTGCACGTTGATAAGCTTGTTGTTCGTCAAAATTTTGTGTATTCATAGTTTTATTTTTTTGTGTTAATATGGGAAGTTCTACACGAAATATTTGTTCATTTTTTTCGATATCTACTTCTCGATTAGAAATTAATTGATAACGATTAATAATATTTTTCAGTCCAATTCCTGTCGAATCTTTTATGGTTTCTTTTGGTTGGAAAGAATTTTCAATGATCAAATAATTATCTTTTTTATAAATTTTAATTTTAAGAGGTTTTTGATCAGATACAATATTGTGTTTGATTGTATTTTCTAATAAAATCTGCAAAGAAAGTGGCACAATAAATTCGGTTTCAGAGAAAGTTATTTGTTCAATTTCGAAATCGATGCTATTTTCAAATCTTAATTTTAGAAGGTTGACATAGGTTTTTGCAAAATTTATTTCTTCTTGAATCGACACAACTTCTTTGTCTTTTTGTTCTAAAACATATCGATAAATCTTAGAAAGTGATGTTGTAAAATCTATTGCATTCTCTGGATTCTCTTCTATTAAACCAGTTAAAACATTCAAACTATTGAATAAAAAATGTGGGTCTAATTGATTTTTTAAGGTTTCGAATTGTGCAGTTGCTGTTTCTGCTTTTGTTGATTCGATAACAATTTTACGTTCTAATTTATTTTTCTTTCTATCAAGAAAATAAAAAAGTGCTAAAAAGAATGTTGTAATTAACGCAACCAAAAAATAGTTAATCGTTTGATCGTAAAAAATATATTTTTGAAGAAGTTGATTTCCAAATTTCACAAAAACATAGTACAAAATCATCGTATAAAAAATTGAACGTAGAAAATACTTTCTTATCATTCTTTGTGAATCAGCTGATTCTGGTAAATTTTGCCTAAAATCATAAAAAATACTCGTATTTACAAAAGATGCTGCAACACTGAACGAAAAATATCCGATAAAATATTTGATGGCTTCTGGATGAAAAAATTGATTGAATGAAACATTTGGCGATGTAAAAAATATCACGCTATAAATCAAAACATTGACTACAAATAGAATCAAAATATTGCGAACAATTAACTTTTTGTCAGAAACTATAATTCCATATACAAATTTGTAAATAATAAATCCTAAAATTAAGAAGCTAGTAAAATAACCTAATATTCTTCCTAAATCTTTAGATGATTCGACTATAAAATTGCGTTCATTTAAATTAAATTCTATAAGTAAAATAATTAATGTAAAAATTATTGAAAAAATAATTAACCCTATTTTTTGTACTTTTTCCATATTAAGCAATTAAATTAATCAACCAACAAACAATTTCGTTAATAAACTGAGCGACTAAAGCTATCATTATTGTACGTTTTTACATTCATTTTTCAACAATAGTTCAGCACGATCTTTTCCCCATTTGGGTTCGTTATTCTTTGGCTTTTCAGCATCAAATAAAGCTAAAGATTTTTTTACATTTTTACAATCTTGTGTAATATCTATTCCACTATATTTTGCAGCATTGATATTGAACTCAGACAAACCTAAAACAGAACGTGGATTAGTAGGGTCTAACATCAACGATTTTTGATAGATTTGTACTACTTCTGGATAATAAATTGCTCCATTTTGCATTGGATTCTGCACAATTTCTGCTGTTAAATACAACGCTTTTAAATTTAGAATTTCTACATTTAATGGATTATTTCTGACTAAATCATCGATTTGAGTTTTTACATTCAAAAGAATTTCTTCATTTTTAGCAATATCTTTTGATTCGAACGTTTTCAAAACTTCAGAAAAAGTCAAGTAATATTTAGGCAACCATTCATTTGGATAATCATTTATTAATTGCTTAAAATTAACTTCAGAAGAATGATTTCCTTTGTTCCATTCCGTTAAAGTTTTATTCATATCTGATTCAAAATTCTTTTGTGCAAAAGTTGATACAGTGAATAAAATTGCGCTTGTTAAGAAAATTGTTTTCATCATTTGTGTTTTTTAATTTGTTGAGTCAAAGTTCTTACAAACACTTTTCGTTTGAAATTATATGTTACCGAATTGTAAAATATGATGGATGAATTGTAAAATAAAAGGGACAACTCAAAACTGAGATTGTCCCTTTTACTATCTAAAAAACTTGAAATTTATTTTCGTAATAATTCTTCGGAAATATTTAGCGTTGCTTCGAAAACTTCTTCTAAATTTTGATGCAAACCACCAAGGGCATATTTAGCTTGTCGTGCGTTGTTCAGCAACAATTTCCATTGTTCTACAGCTAATTCGCTCACACCATTTTCGATCAATTTATTTGCAATCACCTCGTCAGAAAAATGAGCTAAATCTGTATTCGTTTTTAATAGCGCGGCATTACACAAAATATTTTCTTGTAATTGATAAAAATCTTTTTGGTCTTCAACGTTTATTTTTTGCTTCAATTCATCTAATTCAGCAGAAATTTGATTCGAATTTATCGTTGGTTTTTCAACCAAAGTAAACTTTTGGGTTTCTGTTTTTGGTTGAAAAGCTTCGTAATTATTTTGCTCGTTAAGCGGTTTTATTTTTGGTTCTATTGTTTGCTTTTGTGTCGAATTATTTTTCTTTCTCATCAAAAATAAACTTCCGGCACTCAATGCAATTAAGCCACCTGTTAACCACAACCAACCGCTTTTTCCTTCTTTTACATCATTCGTCATTTCTTCTATTTTTTCAGAAATTGTCGAATCTGGTGAATTAGATGCTATAGCAGTTGCAGAAGAAGTTTTAGAACCTGAAACAGACAAATTAATCGAATCTGATTTCAAGGTTACATATTTCTCTTTAACAGGATCGAAATAACTAAATTCTACAGGCGAAATCGTATATTCTCCTCCAATATTTGGTACAAGAACTGTTTGCTCAGCAACTTTTCCTTTCATTCCTGTATCATAGGTTTTATATGCATCACGTTTTTTCGGCGCAAATTTTTCTAAATTTTTTGGCGTCGTAATTTCAGGTAAATTAATCGTATTAAAGTTTCCTGTTCCAATAATTTCAACATCAAAATTTACACTTTCATTGGTTGTAACTTCTTTTTTATCAACCGAAGCGTTCATTTTAAATTGACCAACTGCACCGCTAAAATTCTTTGGCTTTCCTTCTTCTGGAAGTGCTTTTGCATTAATCACAACTGGATTACTACGCACTTCTACAGGCTCCGCTCCATACGTTGTTGGCAACACCACATCTACCGAAAACGGATCGATTTCTATCTTTCCTGGTTTTTGAGGAAAAACATAATAACGTGCAATTTCTTCGGAGAAATATTGTTTTCCTCCAACAATTTCTTGCTTGATATTTTCGGGAGAGCTTTTTACAATTTTTGGGCTTAATCCGTCTAAATTTCCTTGACGAAAGTTTTGTTTACGATTAAGATAAGATAAATCTTTTACGTATAATTTTACTGATAAACCAACTTGTTCGTTCACATAAGGATTCGTTTTCGAAACTTTACTTTGTAGAAAAACAGGCTGCGAAGTGTTGCTTCTAAAATTGTTGTGCGTCAATCCTGTTCCTTTCACTACAACATCGACAGGTTTCGATGTATAGGTTTTTCCATTAATCACAATCTTAGCAGCTCCAATGTGGTATTTACCTTCTTTTTCAGCAACAAAAGCAAGGATAATTCCTTCTTCTATCACTCCTTTTCCATTCACATAAGAAACATTTTGCGAGCGTTGTTCACCTACAATTTGTAATCCATTATGTGGAGGATATTTCATTGGTTGATCAATCGAATAACTATCTGTATTAGATTCGATAAAAAAGCCCACGCTAAATGCTTCTCCTAAACTGACCTGTGTTTTATCTGCATCAGATTTAAAAGAAATTTGTTGTGCTAACGCTGTGATAGACGTTAAGGCAAACACTAAAAAGCTATTTAAAACGCTTGTCGTTGTCATTACCAATCCTTAGATGTTGTTGTTCGTTGTTTTTCTGCTTTTTGTTGAATAATTTTTCGTTGGGTTTTGGCTTCCTGATTTTGCAATGCTTTTAGCAAACCGTCTCCCAAATTATTCTTTGCATTATCTTGTTCTTTTCCGTCTCCATTATTTCCTTGTTTGATTTCTGGAGATTGATTATTTCCTTGTCCTTTATTGTTTCCATTTTCACCACCAGCTTTCGGATTTCCTCCTTGATTTTGCTGTTTCTGCTGATCAGATTGTTGTTGTTGAGATTGATTCTGATTTTGCTTTTGGTTATTTTGGTTTTGTTGATTCTGTTTATTTTGCTGCTGTTGTTGTTTTTGCTGATTATTTTGATCTTGTTTGTTTTGATCTTTATTATCCTTATTATTCTGATCTTTTTGTTTCTCACGTTCTTTTTCTAACATTTTTTTGGCTAATGCATAATTATAACGTGTTGCATCATCTTTTGGATCATTTCGTAAGGCTTGTTTGTAATTATCAACAGCATTTTGATAATCTTTTTCCTGCATAAAAGCATTTCCCAAATTGTGATAAGCCAAATGTTTATCATTATTCGTTTTAGATACTTCAGCAGAACGTTTGTAATGCGCTATACTTTCTTTGTAGCGTTTTTGTTGAAATAAGGCATTTCCCAAATTGTAATTTGCTTTGACAGAAGTTGGATCTTCCATGGTAGCTTTCTTGTAGGAAACTTCTGCATTATCAAATTTTCCTTTTTGATAATACTCGTTACCTTCAATAATGTAGCTTTTCGCTTTCGATTGGCTGTAACCAAAAACGGATAAAAGCATTATTCCTAAAAATCCTATTTGTTTTAAAAAGTACATCATTTTACCATACAAACTTACTATTTCTTTTTGTTAAAAATCTTATATTCAGATGTTAATAATTCCACAAAAAGTAAACAAACCGCAACCGCTAAAAACCACTGATAAATGTGATTCATATCTCTTGTTGTAGAGTTAGCAATTTCGTTTTTATCTAATCGAGCTTTGTACATTGATAGTGCGGATAATGCATCTTGTGTATTATCCAAATGAATGTAAGTTCCGTTTGTATCTTGTGCCAATTCGCGAAGATTTTTATCTTCTAATTTTGTAATAACTGTAGAACCTGTTTCGTCCTTTTTATAGTCTTCGGCGTAGCCATTGTAGTACATCGGAATTGGAGCTCCTTTATCTGTTCCAACACCAACTGTTACAATATGAATTCCGTTATCTTTTGCTATTTTAGAAGCTTGATTAACTGTATTTTCGTTGTCTTCTCCATCCGAAATTAACACAATTAATCTACTTGTATTCGCCGATCCTTTGAATGTTTTTGCAGCTTCCTGAATCGCATTTAAGTAATTTGTTCCTTGACTCGAAATTAACTCAGTATTAACATTTTGCAAATAACTTTCGATTGCAGCATAATCATTTGTCAATGGAGAAATTGTGTAAGCATTCGCTGCAAACGCAACCAAAGAAGCTCGATCTCCGCCTAATTGATGTAATGTTTCTGTGATTAATTTTGTTGCTTTTTCTAATCGAGAAGGAGCGACATCTTGCGCATTCATCGAGCTTGATAAATCTAACAAGAAAACCATATCAATTCCTTCGCGCTTTACTTGCACATCTCGTTCACCATAAAGTGGATCCATCAATGCAATTACCATTAAAAATAAAGCCACACAAAATGCAATGATTTTGAAACCATAACGCTTTGAAGAAGTGATTGGAAAAACAAATGGAAACAGTTCTTTATCTGCAAATGTTTTCTTTACACGTTCGCGCCATTGAAATACTGTTATCGATAGAAAAATAACGACAAACAATAAAATCATCAACCAAATATTATGTAATTCTCCCCACTGCATTAGATTAATTCTTTAAAAACGGTTCTTCGTAAAATGGCTTCTAATACCAAAATGATGAATGCAGGCAATAAGAATCGTGCAAACAATTCGGTATAATTATAATATTTGACTTCGTTAATCTCTGTTTTTTCAAGTTTATCAATTTCGTTATAAATGTTTTTCAAACTTTCATTGTTTGTTGCACGGAAATATAAACCTCCAGTTTTATCTGCAACTTCTTCTAACAGTTTTTCGTCAATTTGTACAGGACGCATCTCAAAAACGTAATCACCTAACATATCGTAACCAACAGGCATAGGCGCCATTCCGTTTGTTCCAATACCAATTGTATATACTTTTATCCCTTTCTCTGCTGCAATATCAGCGGCTTGTCTCGGTGAAACATACATCAAATCTCCAGAAGGATTTACACTTTCAACACCATCTGTAATCAAAATAACTACTTTAGATTTTGCTTTACTATTTTTAAGATGATTAACAGCTGTTGCCAAACCAACTCCAATTGCTGTTCCATCAGCTAAACTACCAGAATGTAACATTTCGATTTCTTGTATCAAAACATCACGATCTGTTGTTAATGGAACACGTGTCAAAGCTTCTCCAGAATATTCGACCAAACCAACTCTGTCCGTTTTTCTTCCAAGTGAAAAGTCTTTTGCAACTTCTTTTAACGCTGTTAAACGATCTGGTTTCAAATCGCGCGCTAACATACTCAATGACGTATCTACAGTCAATAAAATATCAACTCCTTCGTCCGATTTTACTTTTGTCGTAACATCTACATAACGTGGACGAGCTAAAGCAACAATGCACAAAACCATTGCGATAATTCGCATCAAAAATAAAAGTGGTTTGTACGTCGCTAACGAACTTTTTGCACCTCCAAATGCTTTGAGCGAAGGTAATTTTAAGGATGCTTTTTTCTGGCTCGTTTTGCGAATTTCTCTGAAAATAAAGAAAGGCAAAGCAAGCAATAAGAGTAAGATCCAAGGATTTTGAAACTCAAAATTTAGCATTCCTAATTGTTATTAAACTGTTTATATTTTTCTCCCGTCACTTGGTCTTTTTTCAAATCTTCATTCTCTGGAATTTCTAATGGTTTTACACGATCTACAAATTCATCTACCCAATTTCGGTGCGAAGTATTTGTCGGTTCATCAAACTCTTGTTTGGCGAATTTTACCAAATCAGCATCGAACAAAAATTGTTTAAATTTTTGTACATCTTCTGGTAAAACATCTGGTTTTGTTGCAACATATTTTACCAAATCATCCGACAGAATTTCTAATGCCGAAAAGTTGTAAATACGTCCTAAATATCGTCTTACAATAAATGATAATTGTGTATAATATTCTTTTTGTTCACCACGTTTCAAATATTTCTTGGCATCCAAGGCTTTCAAACTTGCTTTCGCTTCGTCATAAGGCGTTTTGTACGAATCTTTGCCAGATAATTTCGATTTTGCGCGAACATATAATACAACCAAAACAATTCCAATGATAAATAAAATCAAGGCAATAATGCCGTACAACCAATATTTATTCCAATAATCTCCAATAGAATATTCTTCTTCCATTACAGGTTTTATCGGGAAAATTGCATTTTTCGTTGTATCAACTGCAATATCTTGAATATCAATTTCAAGTTGTTTTGTTGTTAAATCTTTTCCATTTTTCTGAATGATAAATGACGGAATATTAAATTTACCTGCATCATATCCAGTCAGTTCTAAATGTTGAACAATTTCAGATTTTCCATCCGTTTTTATAGTGTCAATTTTTTGACCTAAAACTTCGATATGATGATTAATTGAATCTGAAATCGTAGGAAAAACAACTTTATCTCCTTCTTTGTAATCAATTTTTACTTCATATTGGATTATCTCGCCAATTTTGATTGTCGTGCGATCCAATTTTGGTGTAATTTCTTGCGCAAACGAAAATTGAAAGATAAAAAAACTTACTAAAAGCAATAAATTCTTCATTAGGCTTTATGACTTTTAAAGTAGTTTAACAATGGGCGAACATAATCTTCGTCGGTACGAATACTGATTGCGCCTGAATGATTTTTCTTGAAAATAGATTGATAACGTTGATTTAAATCGCGATAATATTGCGCATATTGTTGGCGCAATTTCTTCGATGAAGTATCTATCAAGCGAATTTCGCCTGTTTCGTTATCTTGCACATGAACCAAACCGACATCTGGAAAAGATTGCTCTTTTTCGTCATAAACTCTAATTCCAGTCACATCATGTTTTTTTGCCACGATTCGCAATGCTTTTTCATAATCAGAAGAATCAATAAAATCTGAAAGAATAAAAACATTTGATTTTCGGCGAACCAAATTTATAAATGTTTCCAACGTCGCTGCCAAATCAGTTTTCTTGCTTTTTGGTTCGTAAGAAACAATTTCTCTTACCAAACGCAACACATGTTGTTTTCCTTTTTTGGGTGGAATAAATTTCTCCACTTGATCCGAATATAAAATCAAACCAACTTTATCATTATAGGTAATTGCCGAAAAAGCCAATGTAGCGCTCAATTCAGCAATCGTTTCCATTTTAATTTGTTTTCGTGTTCCAAAGTTTTCAGAATTCGAAACATCAACCAATAAAAACATGGTTAATTCTCGTTCTTCTTCAAAAACTTTTACATAAGGTTCGCTATACCGAGCCGTTTTATTCCAATCGATATTACGAACGTCATCACCATATTGATAAGGACGAATTTCACTAAAAATCATACCTCTTCTTTTGAATGAACTGTGATATTCACCCATAAAAAGGTTGCTCGCTTTACGCTTGCTTTTTAGCTCAATACGTTTTACACGTTTGATGATTTCTTTTGCATCCAAAGTTTAAATGATTTTGAATAATGGTTTAAGGAACTGGAACAACATTAAGAATATTGTCGATAATTTCTTCTGGTGTAACATTTTCTGCTTCTGCTTCGTAGCTAATTCCGATACGGTGACGCAACACATCTTTTGCCATTGCACGTACATCGTCTGGAATAACATAAGCGCGTTTGCGTAAAAATGCATACACTTTTGAAGCTTGTGCCAAATTGATCGATCCACGAGGCGAAGAACCAAACGAAATCATTGGAACCAATTTTTCTAATCCAACTTTTTCTGGAAAACGAGTCGCGAAAATAATATCCAAAATATATTTTTCAATTTTTTCGTCCATATAAACTTGTTTCACCATTTCGCGCGCATCCAACAATTCTTGAATAGAGATTACTTTCTCAATTTTTGGAAAAGATTGATTAATCGAATTTCTTAAAATCAAACGTTCTGCTTCAAATTCCGGATAAGTAATTACAGTTTTCAACATAAAACGGTCAACTTGCGCTTCTGGCAAAGGATAAGTTCCTTCTTGTTCCACTGGATTTTGAGTTGCCAAAACCAAGAAAGGTTTTTGTAACGGATACGTTTCATCACCAATTGTTACTTGACGCTCTTGCATTGCTTCTAACAAGGCAGATTGTACTTTTGCAGGCGAACGGTTAATCTCATCAGCTAAAACAAAATTGGCGAATATTGGTCCTTTTTTGATTCTAAAATCGTTTTCTTTTACATTGTAAATAAGTGTTCCCACAACATCGGCAGGTAACAAATCTGGTGTAAATTGTATACGAGAAAAAGATCCATCAACAGCATCAGATAATGTTTTAATCGCCAATGTTTTTGCTAATCCAGGAACACCTTCTAATAAAACGTGTCCATTTCCAAGTAATCCGATTAATAGACTTTCAATCATTTTTTCTTGTCCAATAATCGCTTTATTTATTTCCGATGTCAACCTTGCAATGCTTTCGCTTTTTGCTTCTATTTGTTGGTTTAGTTGTTGTATATCCAAAATTTCGTTGAAATTAATGTTTATATTATTGATTCAAATTTCCTCTAAAATTAACAAATACAATTGATTTAGAAATTAAAACTTTCATACAATATTGTTAAACTTTGTTAAGACAAAAGTAGTGTACCAAACGTTTTGATTATTATTTTCAGTAAAATTTTTCCAAGACTTACAAACTATTTATAAACAATAAACGTTTCCAAATAATATTTCTTTAAATGATTATACAATAACTATTTAAAGAATATTTATATTTTTACTGAAAAACAATACTGTATGAAGAATTATTTACTGATGATTTGCTTTATAACAAGCATTTTAACTTTTGCTCAAAAGATTCAGGTTGTATCTGGAAACACTGATTTTTTAAAAGATCAAAAAGAAATTAATGTTCAACTATTATTTGATGATGTTAAATTTTATGATGAAAATAAAACTGAAACTGAATATTTAGAGAAACGTGAAAAAGATGTTTTAAATAATCCGAAAAGAGGAGAAAATTATTGGAAACAATGGCTTGCAGATTGGAATGAAAATAGAAATGTTACTTTTTTGGATAAATTTATAAAAGGAACTACTAAATCTAAAAAATTAAATTTTGTAAAAAATCCAGCTGCAAAATATACTTTGATTATCAATTCTGAATGGATTTATCCTGGTTATCATGCTGGTATAGCTATTGAACCAGCAAAACTAAGCACAACTTTAAATTTTGTTGAAACTGCAAATCCTTCTAACATTTTACTTTCTATAAAATCGGATAAAGTAAAAGGAACTTCGGGTAAAAATGATTTTGTTATGGAATACGGTCGAATTGCTTCTGCTTACGAATCAACTGGAAAATTATTAGGAAAAGAATTGAAATAATTTTTCAAAAAAATACATCAAAATCCATTCGATAAAGAATGGATTTTTTTATTCAATAAATTTGACAACTTTGTTAAAAAATTTAATAAATCCTTGATTTCACCGATACTTAACACTCGTTTACCTCAATATTGTTGACGTCTTTTTTTTGTGTTGCAACTTTGTTTCAAGAAAAATGAAAAGAATATAATTCTAACATTTAGTTGTAAACAAAAACATAGATTATGAAAAAAGCATTTTTATTAGCAAGTATAATGATGGTTATGGCAGTTTCTGCTCAACAAAGACCACAACAAGGTGAACGATCTGGAAATAGAAAAGAGCAAAGAGAACGCCCAACTGTAGATCAACAATTAAAAAAATTTGATCAATATAATTTGAGTTCTACTCAAAAGAAAAAAGTAAAATCGTTGTTAGAAAGTAGAGATTCTGACATGAAAAAAGAATTTGCGAACAGAGACAAAAATTCTACTCAAAAAGGAGAAAGAGGTTCTCGACCAGAAAAAGGTACAAACGATTTTGATATTAAATTAGAGAAAATTTTAGACAAAAATCAGTTCAATCAATACAAACAAGATCGTGAAAAACGTATGAAATCTGATAAATTTAGTATGCACAAAAAACGTGATGCAAAAGGAAATAGACATTCGTCTAAATGTGCATAAAATCATAAAAAATAGGGTTAACCTATAAATTTTGATGGTTAACCTCTATTAATTTAAATTTTGAAAGAATATTTTAAAATTTGTATGAGTTTTAAAATTATTATTGAATAGCACAATGTGTTATTTTATTTCATAAGTAAGTTTTTTTAAAGTAGTTTTTAAAATTCATTTTCATTCAATTATCAAGTGAAAAGCGAGCCGATTTAGCTCGCTTTTCTTTTTTTATTCTTCTGGCATTGCTTGCCATTTTTTGTAAAGATTGATGATGAAATAAAAACTTATTAAATATAAAATTGGATTGATGTAAAGAAAAATTTCTGCAAATTCTTGTAACAGCAATAATTCTTTATTTGTTTGTCTAAACTCATAAATATTCATATGTTTATTTGCTTCATATAACATTTCTTCACGCAAATCTGTGTAAAAACTAAGCATCACAATTCCAATAAAAATATTGGTCGCAACAAACCAATTAAGATTAACACCTGTCAAAACTTTATATTTTTTGGAACGTAAGCCAATTAGTGTAGTCACTATAAATGCAATGTAAAAAACAAATAAAATAATATAAGGTGTGAATTGTGTATAACCAATACTTGCATCGATAGAAATTCCGAAAACGCTTCCTAAAATTGCCAAAATTCCTGCGCCAATCAATGAAATTAACCAAACTTTGAACGAACTAAATCTGAATGTAATAATAAGAACGGTAATAACTAAAGCGATTAGTAAATAGTACTGAATATGTTCTAACCAAGTGGAACTATATTTCGAAAACTCAATATTTTCATACACTTTGTTTAAACTATCTTGGTGGATATAATCATTCAGTTTTTTATCTACAGTTTGATAAGGATCAATATAATTCAATTTATGATCAATAAAATAATACGGATATTGAGGCAAATAATCAATCCACTTTTTATGTTTGAACTGATACCCAATTTCTTGCTTTTTTAATAAATCGGTATAATTATTCAATAAATTTTCAATTACTTTTCGATCATTTTTTTGCAACAAAGCAATCCATTGTCCATCATAAAATTGATGATTTAAAGTAGAATCTTTCGGATTGTTAAAAGCCAAAACACTATAATTATACAAACTTGCTAAGTTGTAATAAACATCTGGTTTTCCACCAGAATTTAATGTTACTGCAGCAGAATCGACAACAGCATAAGTTGAATCTACAGCTACTGTAGTAGGATAGTCCATTTCTTCTTGAAATGAATCTGTAGATGAATTATTCTTTTTAAGAGGTTGATACGTTTGATTAAAATTAATTTTAGAATAACTAAATCGATCCGGAAAATAATCTCTTAATAAGGTTTCAAATTCAGGATTTCTGAAATACGGATCCAAAAAAGCATCATATGAGTATGTTGGATTTTTTCTTAAATATTCTCTCTTATTTTTTTCATATAATTCTCTTGTTTCTTTTTCCGAAACCAACGAATCAAAAGCTGGAACAGGCAAATTTCTCGAATAATTATCGTACCCAAAATTTGGTTGCAACGTAAAACCTTGCGTTCTATTTATAATATCGATATCTTTCAAATATTGTTCTTCAGTTATATAATTTGAAACACGAAATTTAAGACCAGTTTTGAACGAATTTGGTACATAAAACATCAAAAATATAATGAAGAAAACGGCCAAAAATTCTTTGAATAAATAATTTCTTGAGGTTGGATAATTTGATTTGAAACGATTATTTTTTATATAGAAATACAACCAAATAACGCCGATAATGTCACCAATTAATAGGTAATAAATTGCAATTCCTGAGTTGAAAAACACTTCATAAAGTCCAGTTTCTTGCAGTTGAGATTTTTTAGTAAAAAACAAAAAACCATTGATAAATGCAATCAAGTTGAAAACTAAAACCGTCAACAAAATCCAAATAAATTTCAGATTCCAAATCAATGGATATTTGGTAATTAAAGTTTGATTTATTTTTTTGAACATAGTTGGTTGGTTTTAATTGACAAAAAAGCGACGACTTGATTTCGAAATATCTCGAATATATTTTACTTTCAATAATGATTTTCCGATTTCAGACAAAATCATATTCATTGAAATTTCATCATCAAAATATGCGATATATGATCCTCCATTGAATTTTATCTGTTTAATTTCGATGTTAGATAAAGCTGTTAATAACTCTTCTTTGGTATTTTCAACATCAATTTCAACAATCGTAAAATCACCTTCCAAATCATTTGTATCTCCTTGTATTTTAAGCTTTCCTTGCTCTAAAAAGAGAACTTCTGTCGATACTTTTTCAACTTCGTACAATTGTTGAGAACTCAAAATAACACCAAAAGGATTTCGGATTGATTGTGATAAAAATTTCAAATCTTCAAGAATAATTTGTTGTGCCAAAATATCTAAATTAGCCAAAGGCTCATCTAACAACAATACTTTTGGACGACGCAATAACGTTCGCGCGAGCTCGAATCGCATTTTATAACCAGACGACAATTGTCGCCATTGCAAATCCTTGTAAGGCCAAAGCCCCAAACGCGCCAACATAACATTCGCTAATAACCTATTTTCTTCGTTGTAAATATCATAACATGTCAAGGTAAATTGCAGATTTTCCATCAACGAACCATATAAAACTTCGATTCGTTGCGGCACATAAACTAATTTTGTTTTCAGCTCAAAACTAAACGGTTTTGCTTTAGAAAAATGATAAATTATTTCGCCAGAAGTTGGTTTCAATTCACCACAAATTAAACGCAATAAAGTCGTTTTTCCATTTCCATTCTCTCCAACTAATCCAACAACTTCTCGTGATTTCAAATCAAAAGTAATGGGATGGAGTTTAAAATTTCGACGATGATAAGCTTTTTCAACATTGTTGGTTGATATCAATGTTTCTTCTTTCTGAAAGGGAGGAGGAGAAGCTTGTTTTAACTTTTCCACCAATTGTAAAGCCTGCGTTATTTTATTTTCGTTCGTAGAATTTTCGGTGTAATAAAGATCCGAATAGGAGATAATCTCTTTGTAAAAAGATTTCTCACCCAAATCCAACACGCAATCAATTAATCGGCGATAGCCCAAATCAAGATCATTGTGCTGCAAATGATTTTCTACTTCGTTTAGTCGTTGGTTAAATTCATTCATAGATTGATTATTAAATCATTACGAATATAACAATCCTTTTCTATAAATAAAATGGCTAATTGTAGGGAGATTTCAGTTTCAACAATTTTTGATAAACTTTCTTAATTACTTTTTAATTCATTATTTATCAAGTTTTTATAATTAACAATTTTAACTTTATTAAATCAATTTAGTTCTAAAATCATCATTATTCACAAGTTTTAATAAAGTTTATTCATAACTTTTTAATTCATTTATATTGAATAGTTTACTATTAACAATTTGAGTAATTAATCAAGCTATAAACATTCTTTTTATAACTCAGTTGAAAAGTAGTTAATTTATTAAATAACAAGTGATTACTATTAACAATTTTAGAATCATTGAGATTCCTCCTAACGTTGGAATGGCAGAAAATTTGATGCTAAAAAAAAAATGTCATTCTGAACGAAACGACAGCAAAGTGAAGAACCTAATCATTAAGATGAGAAGTTGAAATAAATTCAGCTTAACAATTAAGACAAAAAAAGTCGAGCAAATGCTCGACTTAATTTTTTACTATTTTAAGTATTTTTTTCCTTTTCTTATTTTAAAATCGCAGCAACTCCTGGTAATTCTTTACCTTCCAACGATTCTAACATTGCGCCACCTCCTGTAGAAACGTAGCTTACTTTGTCGTCGTAACCAAATTGTTTTACGAAAGCAACAGAATCTCCACCACCAACAAGCGAGAAAGCGCCGTTTGCCGTAGCTTCAGCAATTGCATCACCTAAAGCAATAGTTCCTTTTGCAAAATTTGACATTTCAAAAACACCTAAAGGACCATTCCAAAGAATTGTTTTCGAATTGTTAATTACATCTGCAAAAACTTTTGACGATTCTTCACCAACATCCATTCCCATCCATCCATCAGGAATTTGATCCGAAGGAACTGTTTGTGTATTTGCATCATTACTGAAATTATCAGCAATTACATTGTCAACCGGTAAATAAACTTTTACATTATGTTTTTCACATTCAGCCAAAATTTCTTTCGCTAAATCTAATTTATCATCTTCTACCAACGAATTTCCAATTTTTCCTCCATTTGCTTTCACAAATGTATACGTCATTCCACCACCAATAATCAAGTTATCAATAACTGGTAAAATATTGTTGATAATCGTAATTTTAGAAGACACTTTAGCTCCTCCAAGTACCGCTGTTACAGGTTTTTCACCATCATCTAACACTTTGTTAATAGCTGTTAATTCTTGTTCCATTAACAAACCAAAACATTTATTTCCCGGGAAAAATTCAGCAATAATTGCAGTCGAAGCATGTGCGCGGTGTGCTGTTCCGAAAGCGTCATTCACATAAATATCTCCAAATTGAGCCAATTCTTTTGCAAAGTCTTTATCTCCAGCTTCTTCCTCATTGTGGAAACGAACATTCTCTAATAATAAAACTTGGCCTGGTTTTAGATTACTTACTTTTTGTTTCGCATCATCGCCAATAACATCATTCGCAACGATCACATCAACGCCAAGAATTTCTGAAACTTTTGATGCAATATGTTTTAATGAATATTTATCATTGAATTCGCCTTTAGGACGTCCCAAATGACTCATTAATACAACAGCGCCACCATCTTTCAATATTTTGTCGATCGTTGGTTTTGCAGCTCTAATACGTGTATCATCTGTCACATTTAAGTTTTCGTCTTGCGGAACATTGAAGTCAACACGAATCAATGCTTTCTTGTTTTCGAAATTGTAGTCGTTGATTGTTTTCATATTTTGATTTGAAATTTTGAACTACACAAAAGTAATCAAACTTTCATTTTGAGACTTAAAATCATTCAATACAATTTTCAACTATTAACAATTCATAATAATATATATAGTTTAATTAATTTTTAAATTTTAAAAAAAGAAAAATATGTTACTATTATTAGCACTGTTAATATGTGGATAACTAAAGTGAGATAAATTTTATTTAATAGCAATTAACAAGCTATTATTTGTAATTTTGTTTTGTAATGAAAGAGTTAGATATTCTATCAACAATTTATCATTTTGGTTGATAAACAACTTTTGTTAAAAAGAAGTTTTGTGAAAACTATTCATAACGGTGTGTAAATCTTTTATGCCAAAATGAAAACTTTTACTTGACTTGTATTGATTTATTTCTAATTGATTTTTTGAATCAGATTTCCAAATTTTTCTCTCGAAAAGTTATTAGTTTTATTCAATCATCTTTTAACAAGTTGTTACTTTTACTTAACATTTGATTTACAATTATTTAAACAAAAACAACAAAAACACCTGTTAATTAAATGAAAATTGCAATCGGAGCGGACCATGCTGGGTTCGATTATAAGGAGAAATTAGTACCCTTTTTAACAAGTCAAGGATTTGAGGTTGAGGACTTTGGTACGTTCTCAACAGCGAGTGTTGATTACCCTGATTTTGCACACCCAACGGCACAAGCTGTAGAAGATGGAAAAGCAGATTTCGGAATTTTGATTTGTGGTAGTGCGCAAGGCGTTACAATGACTGCAAATAAACACCAAGGAATTCGTGCTGCATTATGTTGGATGACGGATATTGCCAAGTTAG
Source organism: Empedobacter sp. UBA7494 (assembly GCF_002478465.1). NCBI lineage: Bacteria > Pseudomonadati > Bacteroidota > Flavobacteriia > Flavobacteriales > Weeksellaceae > Empedobacter > Empedobacter sp. UBA7494. Next base: position 27,757 of record NZ_DLOC01000103.1, on the reverse strand, counting down.
CTCGTCAACACAATAACGCAAATGTGTTAACATTACCTGCACGCTTTATTGCGTATGACTATGCAGAAGAAATTGTGAATACATTTTTAGCAACAGAATTTGAAGGTGGTCGTCACCAAGGACGCGTAGATAAAATTGCTTGTTCATACAACGGATAATTTTATACATCTATTATAAGATATAAAATCGGTCAATTCGTTAGAGTTGACCGATTTTTATTTTAAAAATTAAATTTAAAACTATTATAAAGTTTAAATAGTTAAGTATAAATAATATTTTATATTTAAAATTAAATATTTTTAAACCAATTTAAGTCAATAGTATATTTATTGATTTTAGCTGTTCTACTTTTACATCAGTTAAAAAAACAAATCATTTAAAGATTAAAAAGATGAGCAGAGCATTATTACGTAGAGAACAAGCAATCTCTTTTGTAAAAGAAGAATTTTCGAAAGGATTACAAAAAGAATTAAACATTATTCCAGTTTCTGGACCATTGGTAGTTTTGGACGGAACAGGTATTAATGATGATTTGAATAGTATCGAAAGACCTGTAAAATTCCCTATAAAATCTTTGAATGATAAAAATGCGGTAGTTGTACATTCTTTGGCAAAATGGAAACGTATTCGTTTGAAAGAATTAGAAATTGAGCCAGGCGAAGGAATTATAACAGATATGCGCGCTTTGCGTCCAGACGAAGATTATTCGCCAATTCACTCTATTTATGTGGATCAATGGGATTGGGAAAAAGTAATTGTTCCACAAGATCGTCAATTGGATTATCTTTTTTCGACAGTAAAATCGATTTATAAAGTTATTAAAAAAACGGAGCAAAATGTAGAGGCGAAATATCCACAATTGAAAGCTGTTTTACCAGAACAAATTACATTTATTTCGTCTGAAGATTTACTACAAAAGTATCCAACATTTACGCCGAAACAACGTGAAAATGCAATTTGTAAAGAATTTGGAGCTGTTTTTATTTACGGAATTGGAGGAGAATTGAGTAATGGAGAATTACACGATGCACGTGCCGCTGATTATGACGATTGGAGTACAGAAAACAGTGCTGGTTTTAGAGGTCTTAATGGTGATATTTTAGTTTGGAACCCTGTTTTAGAATCTGCTTTCGAGTTATCCTCGATGGGAATTCGTGTAGATAAAGAAGCTTTGACCAAACAATTAGAAATTAGAGATTTTTCGGATCGTAAAAATTTATTATTTCACTCGATGTTGTTAGATGATCAGTTAACAGAATCAATTGGAGGTGGAATTGGACAATCTCGTATGTGTATGTTTATGTTGAAATCTCGACATATTGGCGAAGTACAAGCGAGTATTTGGGACGGAAAAGTAAAAGAAAAATTAAAAGAAGAAAGCATCGAATTATTATAAATGAAAAAGCAGTTTCAAAATTTTTGAAACTGCTATTTTTGTATTTTATATCGAAATTAACAATGTTTATAACTGTTGATAAAGGTTGTTAATTTATTTTAATTCAGTAACTTAATAAGTGTAATAATTGTTGATTAAGAAATTCTTTCATTTTTCTTCACAATAAAACTATCATAGAATTTTTTGAAACCATGATGATTAATCAAATAGAAATATTTAGGAAATAATCGATTCAATTCGTATTGAATTTGTTTTGGAAATTTAGACTTTCTTAAACTGCGATTAATCTGAATTTGCGTTTCTACTGGAGCTGGTTTAACAAGCGATGGAAGAAGGTTGTAAATTCTTAAATCAAATTCCCAAGCATGCTGCAAATCACAATCAATTGGACGTTGAATCATAGGTAGTGGCGTTTTAATTTTATTCAAAAATTTTTCTGCGGCCTTTCTTGTCCAAATGGCTGCAATTGTTGTGATTGGAATACTCGTTCCACAAGCACCAATAATGTATTTATTATTCACATCAGCAATTTTTATATGTTTTCTTTTTCCGTTAAATAGCTTCAAAACATCCCATTTATGCTTGTTAGAAAGTTCTTCATAATTAGAAAGAGCATGTTCTACAGCAGATTTAAAATCATCAACCAAAATTGCATCATCTTCTATAATCAAAGCAAAATCATTTTCAGAAGCCAAAAAAGTTTCTAGCGTTTTCACATGACTCAAATAACAACCAATTTCTCCAGGAACTAAATCGCGGTCATATTTATTTTTTATTTTATAGGTTGACGAATCCAAAGTTTTGGCATCTACAGCAGAAATTCTTTCGTAAGTAATCTCACATTTTTCGAATTCTTTTTGCATCAATTCAAGCCGATCCGTAGCTCTATCAAGGTTAATCAAGTAAGTTTGATATAATGGTTTAGTTTTCATTCAATTAATTATCAATGCAAAAATAGCTTTTTTGGCTCAATTTTCGCAATAAATCAAAACGTTACAAGTAATCTTATCCTTTCCGTAACATAGAATTGGCTGTAAAATGTTATTTTAGAAAAAGGATATATTACCTTTGCAGTGGTTATGTTGTTTATTAACATCTTATCAATAGTTATTAAAAATAATTTAATAATCAAATAATTAAGATGTTTATTTATTAACTATTTTAAAATAAATCTCTAAAAAAAAAGAAGAGATTTGACAGAAAACAAATTATGCCAAGAAGAAATTTTAAAAATACAAAGGCGAAAAAAGACAAAAACATAACAAAGTTTACGAAGTCTATCATCGAAGTTTTATTTCAAAATCCGAATAAACCTTTAAATTATAAACAAATTGCAGCAGCTTTAAACCTAACAAATCGAATTGATACAGAATTATTGATTAAGAATTTGAATGTTTTATTAGCTGACAAAAAGATTTCTGAAGTAGAAAGAGGAAAATACAAAATCAATGCAACCAATGATTATATGGTTGGGATTGCGGATTTGACTTCTTCGGGAAGCGCTTATATTATGATTGATGGTCTTGAACAAGATGTCTTTGTACAAAAAGGAAAAACGCGAAATGCCTTAATGGGCGATACGGTTCGCGTATATGTTTATCCAAAAAAACATGCCAATCAATCGAGAGCAGAAGGAGAAATTGTAGAAATTATCGAGCGTAATAAAACTGAATTTACAGGTATTTTCGAGTTAGGAAAGAACGGAAATTTTGGTTTTGTAACGATGCAAAATGGTAACCACGATTTCTTTATTCCGAAAGAGAAAATTAAAAATGCTCAACCAGGAGAAAAAGTTGTGGTTCGATTAACAAATTGGCCAGAAGGATCTAATTCACCATTTGGTGAAATCACGCAAGTTTTGGGTAGTCCAGACGATACGGATGTAGAAATTCATGCAATTTTGTTAGAATACGATTTGCCAGCACAATTTCCAGAGGAAGTTGAAGAAGAAGCAAATCAGTTGGATACTTCGATAGATGAAGCTGAAGCTGCTCGTCGTAGAGATATGCGAAATGTAACGACATTTACAATCGACCCGAAAGATGCAAAAGATTTTGATGATGCTTTATCAATACGAAAATTAGAGAATGGAAACTGGGAAATTGGTGTTCACATTGCCGATGTTACACATTATGTTCGTCCAGGTTCGTTGATCGAGCAAGAAGCATACAAGCGTGCAACTTCTGTTTATTTGGTGGATAGAGTAGTGCCAATGTTGCCAGAAGTGTTGTCGAATGTTGCGTGTTCTTTGCGTCCAAACGAAGATAAATATACGTTTTCGGGAGTTTTCGAAATGGATGATAATGCGAAGATTGTAAAAACATGGTTTGGTCGTACTGTTACACATTCGGATAGACGTTTTACATATGAAGAAGCACAAGAAATTATCGAAGGAAAAGATGGCGATTTTAAAGATGAAATCTTGACTTTAGATCGTTTAGCCAAAACAATGCGCCAAAAACGTATGAAATATGGAGCGGTTAATTTTGATAAAGTTGAAGTAAAATTCGATTTAGATCAAGCGCATAATCCACAAGGAATTTTCTTCAAAATTTCGAAAGATTCGAATAAATTGATTGAAGAATTCATGTTATTATGTAACAAAAAAGTTTCAGAATTCATTAGTTTAGATAAACATGGAAAAGAGAATGCGAACACTTATATTTATCGAGTTCACGATGATCCAAATCCAGATAAACTATTAGACTTAAAAAATTTTATTCGTCAATTTGGGTATGAATTAGAGATTGGAGATCGTAAAACAACTATCAATTCTATGAATAAGTTGTTAGCAGAAGTGAAAGGAAAACCAGAAGAAAATATGGTTGAAACTTTGGCAATGCGAACAATGGCGAAAGCAAAATATACAACAGAGAATATAGGACATTACGGTTTAGCGTTCGATTATTACACGCATTTTACATCGCCAATTCGTCGTTATCCAGATATGATGGCGCACCGATTGTTGCAAGATTATTTAGATGATAAAAAATCTCCTGCAGCAGCTGTTTACGAAGATAAAGCAAAACATTGTTCTTCTCGCGAAAAAATTGCTGCAGAAGCAGAAAGAGAGTCAATAAAATATATGCAAGTAAAATACATGGAGCAATTTGTTGGCGAAACTTTTGATGCTTTTATTACAGGTGTACAAGATTATGGAATCTTTGTTGAAATCCCAGAAACGCGTTGCGAAGGTTTGATTCGTTCTCGTGCTATGAAAGGTGATCATTTTGTTTTTGACGAAAAAAATCATGCTTTAATAGGTAAACGCACACGTGTTAAATATCAGTTAGGAAGTCCGGTTAGAATCAAAGTTTTAAATGCTGATTTAATCAAGAAGCAATTAGATTTTGAATTAGTTGATGCTTAAGTTTCATATTTTAGACTTATCTTGCAGACCTTAATTATGTTATGGAAATAATATTTTCGGCCATACTAATAGGTTTTTTGTTAAGTACAATTCTTATTGGACCTGTATTTTTCTTACTTATTGAAACCAGTTTGCGTAGAAGTTGGAAAACCGCTGTAGTCCTAGATTTAGGAGTTATTGCAGCTGATATTTTGTGTATTGCAGCAGCCTATTACGGAAGTAAAGATTTTACAGATTATGTGACCAATCATCCAAAGTTTTACCGCATTTATATCATTGCAGGTTTCTTTGTATTGATTTACGGAATTTTCATGTATTTCTCTAAACCAAAGCTACATATAGAAGGCGAAGCGGGATTTGTAAGCAACAATTATTTGAGAACGTTTATCAATGGATTTATTATGAATTTGTTGAATATCGGTGTCATTGTTTTTTGGTTTGTAATTGTCTCTTCAATTATGATTCAATATCCAAATCCAAGCGATTTTATGCTGTATATGGGCGTTGTTTTGACGACCTATTTTGTAATAGATTTGGGTAAAATATTTTTGGCAGGAAAACTTCAAAAACGTTTTACCGATCAAAAAGTATTTATGGTGCGAAAAGGAGTTGGTATTTGTCTTTTAGTCTTTGGATTAATCATTATCTTAAAAGGTTTCGGATTCTTTAAAGAAATTGATCAAAAGATAGAGAATCAGCTCATTAATCAAGAACAAACAAGTTAGAAATATAAACTCCCATCAAATTTTTTGATGGGAGTTTTTACTTAACATAAAAGGTGTTATAAATTTTTATTATTTTTCTTTGGAAACGACAAATTTGGCACCTCCCCATCTATTATCAAAAAAAGCACCTCCTTCCATATCTACTTTATAACTAATTACTTTGTTATAGCCTAATTTAAATGTAGCCTTGGCTTTTTCAGTATTTAAACCTCCATTTCCTCCTCCAAAAATAGCTGAAAGATCAAAAGACTCTAAATTAAATTCTTTTTTTACAGTAAAGTCATAAGTTATTTTCTCAGCAGCTCCATTGGTTGAAAATATTTCGTCTCTCGTAATAATACAAAAAGGCTCAGCATTTAACTCCGTCTGTGCGTCAGTTAGCTGATTTAAAACAACCGCTATATCACTTTGAGGTATTCCTTTTGCTGCATTTTTTTTATAAATATCAGCAGCAAATTTTAAAGCTTAGGTTAAATCTATTTTCTTTTTATCTCCATTAAAAACAGAAACATAGACTATTAATTTTTTATTAAGATTAAGAAGTCCTTTAAAAGAATCCATATTGGTATTAGTAGTATTAGTATAACTACCAGGATAGAAAACAGAATTAGGATTTAGATTAGTATTATTTAAGTCTGCCATTTTTATATCAAAAATTCTTTGATTATACTTTTGAGTTAAATAATCAAAAAAATATTCATTAGAAACAGAAGCTACAAACCTGTTTTGAGGCGTGCCTAATTTGTTTATAACATCTAAAACAGGTCTTATAGTTTTATTATCAATTGAAACTGTATATGTTCTTCTTTCAATATTAAAAATAGCTTCATTAATTTTTAAATATAGTAAATTTGCATTAACACCAGTCCAAATGCCTGTCCATCCCTTTTTTCTCATTTTTTCTTTAGCTCTTATGCTATTGAAAAGAAAAAAATCTTGAACTTCAAAAACAGTTTTAGATTGTCTATCTCCATTAAATTTGTAATAAGCTACATATTGCTGTCCAAAAATATTCCCTAATGATGGATTAACAACATTTGTTGTATAATGAGTAGTTTGAGAAGAAGTAGGGATTTTTGGAGGGTAAGTTGTATTGGTTCCACTACCTCCAGTGCCTCCGCCTCCACATCCATCACAAGGATCAGCAGGCAGAATTTTGAATTGTTGAGTGAAAGAAGATTCAGCTTTAAAAGATACTATTTTGTCGTTCACATAGTTTAAACCTTCAGGAATAGAAATTTCTGGATTTTCTTCAATGAATTCATCAAGACTTTCATAATCATCTTTATCTACAATAAACAAACCATTAGGAGTGTACATATATATAGAATCATTTAATTGTAATTGCCCATTTTCATTAAGTACTGAAGCAAAATCTTCATCTTCTAAAAAAGTTTCAACATCAGTAATATCTCCATCTATATCCGTATTGTTCTTAGATAAAATTTTATTAGAAAATAGATTTTCTAATAAACTATTTCTATTAGCTTTTTTTGTAATAATTTCGTTATAAAGAGATTCATTGCTAATTTCAGTAGAAACTGATAAAGGAATAAAACCATTATTGTAAGAATTTTCTAATAAAGAGGCTTTTTGGGATTTAGAATTATAGACAAAGTCTTTTAGATCTGATTTTTTACCTGAAAAAACAATCATATTTTTTTCATTATTAAATCTATAAGATAATTCTTTTGAAGATTTAATTTCATCGTTGTTTAAAAAAGATTCATCATCATTACAAGAATTGAATGTTAGTAAGATGGAATAAATCCCTAAGAGAGTAAGTTTTTTTAAATTCATATTTGTATATATTTGAAAATCAAATATATTTATATTAAAAATAACATCAAAAAAAAAATTATGAAAAAATTAACACTAATTATTTTGAATTTAATACCATTTTTTTGTTTTTCTCAAGAAAAAAAAGACAACTATAAAAATGTAGGAGTAGTTGAATTAGGTACACAAGGTATAGATGTAGGATATAGTATACTTGTAGGAGAAAAATCCTTTTTTAATATTGAAGTTGGATTAGGAGCGGGATCAAATGTGAATGATGGTTCTGCGGAGTATGTTTTTAGTTTTAAAAACCCTATACCTTATGCTAAAGTGGGATATGCTATTAATTATAATAAGAAAAAAAGGGAAGAAAAAGGCAAGTCATTAAAAAGTAATTCAGGAAATTTTATAGAATTACAAATGAAATATTCTTTTGGAGATAAAAATGATATAGACTTAAACAAAACATTATTAACCGAAATTCATTGGGGGATTCAAAGAGATTTAGGATCTAATATATATTTTAGAACGCATATTGGATTAGGATATCTTTATGATTATGATTTTAAAGAAGGAAACTTAAGCCCAACTATAGGCGTTAAATTTGGATATATACTATTTTAATAAGAATAAAACCATTAACTTAATGACTTTATTCTTTACTAATTGATATGTAAAAATTGTTTCAGATATCTACTAAACATAATTAGTATTATCTACCAATATTTTTTAGGTTAAAACGTTGGTTTACTGAAAGTGCCGTTTTGAATAAATTATTTCAGTTAGAAAAACACGCTGGAGACCGCATTTTACCGTTGGAATCGGATATTCAAAGCAGACAAATCTTACTTCAATAACGACTTTCCAGAATCCTTATAATTCCATGTTTTTACTTTCATTAAATCAGCAATTGTAGAGGCAATTTGATTGAGATAAGTTTGTTTCTGTTTGAATTTTTTAGGATTAATCCCATTTCCAATCATCAAAATAAAACCTTCGTCTGATCCAAGAATTTCATCATAATGTTCTGACCATTGTCTTCCATTTCCACGTCCGTGATCAGTTGTTACAATAATAGTTGTTTGATCTTTATAGAATGGATCGCTTTGTACATAATTCCATATTTCCTCAATCATTCTATCATTGCGGTTTATTGAAGTAATATATTGATCGTAATCTTCATCATGTCCGTAATCATCAGCTTCTCCATAACCAATAAAAAGTAATTTTGGCTTTTGATTTTTCATCGCTTCTAATGCAAATTCGTGCGTAAAAATATCAAATCTTGTTGCCCACCATTGTTTTGGTGTTTCTAATTGAAAACGTTCTATAAGCAATTCTCGTTCAGATTTTTTTTGATTAAAACTATCTTGATATCCAGCATTTACAAACAATTTAGAACGTTCTTGATTCAAAATATTTGTATACATTCTCCAGCTTCCAAAAGCCATTACTTTATTGTTTAAATTCTTTTGTTGATTTGCAATTTCAAAAACTGATACATTAGGATTCGGAATATCTTTGTTGTTTTTAATTCGCTCATCATCAGCTTTTCCTGTAATAATTTCGTTGTATCCAGGATAAGACCATAATCTTTTGTTGGTCAAATTAACAAAGTTTTGTTCATCACGATTTCCTAAAATAACTCCTTTTTCTTTAATCGTTTTCCATGTAAATGGCATCAATAATTCGCGACGTTTTATAGAATCTTCTGTCCAATATTTTTCATTAGTTTGAACAATAAGTGAGTTGTATTTTTTATCATTTAAAATTGATTTTTCAACTCCCCGAAAAACTTCTTTCCAACGAACACCATCCAGCGTAACCAAGATAACTTTCGGTTCTTGAGCAAATAAAAAATTTGAGCATAAGGAAAGAATAAGAAATGTATACTTCATGTGATTATAATTTCTTATAAAAATAGGAAAAGCATCGATATGATGCTTTTAAAAGTATTATTTTTCTAATTTATTGACGATTTGTTGATAAACATCTTCGGCACTCAAATTTTGAAAATAATCATAATTTTGAAACTTTTTTGGATCTTTTCCAAAGATAGAAGTTGGACGAATTTTCATCGATTCGTCTTGTATCACATCATTCATAGATTGTCCATAACCTAAAAATCCAGCAAATGGATGCGTTCCACCCCAAATAGAAATCGTGCGCGTACCCATCAACGAAGCTAAATGCATATTTGCGCTATCCATAGAAATCATTACTTCTAATTTAGCAATTGCTTGTAATTCCTCTTCAAAAGAGATTGTTCCAGCTAAAGAATGGATGTTTGGATTGAAATTTTCCCATGTTTTTAATTCATCAATTTCAGTTTTTCCACCGCCAAATAAATAAATTTTGTACCCATTTTCAGCTAATTTCTTCGTCACGATTTTCATCTTTTCGATGGGATACATTTTACTTGTAAAGGCTGCAAAAGGTGCAATTCCAATTGATTTTGGTTCCTTAATCGATTTTGGTTCGATTTTATGCTTTAAATTGACGTTAAAACCAAGTTTACGCAAAACATCAGCATAGCGCTCAGTTGTTAATTTTAATTGCTTATAAACGCGATTTTTTTGATTGACTAAAGCTTTTTTCTCCTCACGACCTTTATCTAAAGTAGCCGTTTCTGTTCCGTTAAGTTTGAATAGAGTTGCAATTACTTTTGATCGGATTACATTATGAAAATCAGCTACATAATCAAAATTATATTGTTTTAATTCTTTGTATAATTTGAACAAGCTACAAAAGCTTTTGTAGTCTTTGTTCAAATCAACCGAAATAAATTTGATTTGAGGAAATTGCTTGAAAATATTTCCCATAAAAGGGCGCGAAGCAACATAAACTTCGACATTAGGATTTTGTTCAATAAACTCTTTTAAAACAGGAGCAATCATTGTAACATCCCCCAAAGCAGAAAAACGTAAAACTAATAGTTTTTTATGATTCGTTTTCTCCATTATTCCTATTGTTAATTTCTTTTGCAACCATTTTCATTTGCTTTTCAAACTCTTCCTTAGATGCTTCAAAATATTGATCAGAATTTTCGGCATGTTTTGCAATTTTACGCAACGATTTTCGGTCACTTTTTATGAAAATTTCCCCAATTTTAGACGCTTCTTCAGGTGAAAAACCATATTTTATAAGGATTTGTCTACCAACGTAAACAGATGAGAAAAAGTTTTCTCGATAAACTTCGTCTATACCATCTTTCAAATAATTATACGCATAACTACGATTTTTTGCACGAACAATAATTTCTAAATTCGGAAAGTTTTTACGAACAATATAAACTAATTTTTGATTAATTTCTGGCGGATCCAAAGCAGCTACAAAATATTTTGCATGTTCAGCACCAGCCGATTTTAGTAAGTTAACATTTGTTGCATCACCATAGAAAACATTAAAACCCTGCTTGCGCATTTTCTCTACACGCTCGCTATCATTATCCAAAACAATCGATTTTATTCCAGTGCTTTTCAAGACACGACTAATTGTGTTTCCAAAATCACCAAAACCAGCAATAATTATTTCACCTTCTGCTGAATGTGGATTTATTTTATCGTTTTCAATGATTGTTTTTACTTTTGTTTTTACACCAAAATATTTTAGAATTAATTTTTCATTTAAGACTAAAAGTAATGGTGTTATTACCATTGTTATCGCTGTTGTAGCTAACATCAAATCGTACCATTCTTTGTTTAGAATATCTAAATTTCGAGTCAATGATAAGATAACGAAAGCAAATTCTCCGACTTGTGATAAAAGCAAAATGAACAACCATTTCTGATCAAAATCAAATTTATGTTTGATTCCAATAAACCATAAAACCAATGATTTTATTAACATTATTCCAAATGTTAATCCAAGAATCATAAAAGGTTTATCTGCAATTAATTTAAAGTTAATCGTTGATCCAACAGCAATAAAAAAGATTCCTAATAATAATGATTTGAATGGCTCAATGTCACTTTCTAATTGATGTTTATATTCGTTATTCGCCAAAACAACACCAGCAATAAATGCTCCCAAGGCAGGAGAAATTCCAACTTTTTGCATCAAAATTGAAACTCCAATGACTAAAAGTAGGGCAGAAGCGGTGTAAATTTCTCGAACTTGTAATTGTCCAACATACTTGAAATAAGGTGTAATAATGTATTTTGCAATCACATAAATAAATGTAATTGCACCAAGAATAACCAAGGTTTTCATGAACGCTGGTCCACCAACTAACAAACTTTTAGAATCATCTCCAATGGACTGAATCAAGGAATCTCCAACTAAAAGTGGAATAATTGCTAAGATTGGAATTACCATAATATCTTGAAACAACAAAACTGAAAAAGTTGATTTACCTATGTTTGTTTTGGTCAATCCTTTTTCGCTAAGCGTTTGCATAATAATGGCTGTTGAAGACATGGTTATTGCAAAAGCTATAGAAAGAGCCAAAGAAAAATCCATTTTCAAGGCAAATATTCCGACTAAAGTTGCAATAATTATTGTTCCCAAAACTTGCATTCCACCAAGGTTGATGATTTTATTTTTCATCTTCCAGAATTCCTTTGGATCAAGTTCTAATCCGACCAAAAAAAGCATCATAACTACACCAAATTCAGTGGCGTGCATAATGTCTGTACCGTCATTGCCAACAAATTTCAGCAGATAAGGTCCAATTAAAACTCCGGCAATTAAATATCCCAAAACCGAACCCATTCCTAATTTTTTGGAAATAGGAACGCAGATTACAGCGGAAAATAGAAAAATAAATGCTTGGCCTAAAAAGTCGTTCATTATTTTATAAGGTTGATTAGATGATGTGTCTAACTATTATTTTGTTTTGATTGAAATGCAATCGCATAAAATTTGAATTGTTTTATCATCGCTAATAATCCATTTGCACGAGTTGGTGATAAAAATTCTGATAAACCAATTTCGTTGATAAAATCTGTATCCGATTCTAAAATATCTTTTGGCGTTTGATGATTATACATTCTCACCAATAATGCGGCAATTCCTTTTGGTAAAATAGCATTAGAATCAGCTTTAAATTCGATTGTATTACCATCCAATTCTGCATCTAACCAAACAGAAGATTGACAACCTTTGATGATTTTATCATCTGTTTTTGCTTCTTCTGGTAAATTATTTAAGCTTTTTCCTAACTCGATCAAATATTCGTAGCGTTGTTCCCAATCGTCAAAAAATGAGAATTCGTCTACTATTTCGTTTTGAATTTCTTTAATTTTCATATGACAAAGTTAGAAAGTTTTTGATAGTTTTTCCTCAAAAAAAGACGTTAAATAGCTTGATTCTTTTAGATTTCTTATTTTTGTGTTTTGATAAATTTCAATTCCCAAAAAATGAAGTACACTTTCATTGTTAATCCTAATTCTGGAAACGCAAAACACGATATTTCGCTCGATTTTTTACAATCAAAATTTGATTCTTCAGACGAAATCGTTTTGAAAGAAACCGCTTATCAATTTCATGCAAAAGAATTGGTGAAGGAGGCGATTGCAGAAAATTCAGATGTTATTGTTGCGTGCGGTGGTGATGGGACAATCAATGAAGTGGCGAGTGCTTTGGTGAAAAAAAATATTCCGTTGGGAATAATTCCTGCCGGATCTGGAAATGGTTTGGCTACAAATCTTAACATTCCGAAAGATATTAACAAGGCAATCGAAATTATCAAAAACCATATTGTTCATACGATTGATGTTGGTAGAGTAGAGGACAACTATTTTTTTAGCAATTTAGGTTTTGGGATTGACGCAGAAGTTATCAAAACATATGAAGAAAATCAAAAACGTACGATTACTGGTTATGTTGATGCATCTGTGAAAACGTTGTTGAATTATAAATCTAAATTGTTTCGCCTTTATATTGATGATGTAATTATTGAGAAAAATTTTTATTATCTATTCTGCTCTAATTCTAACATTGCTGGTTATGGAATCTCTTTTACACCGAAAGCTGATTTGTCTGATGGAGAATTGGATTTATTGATGATTGAAGATTTAGATGTTTTCGAACAATTTTATTTTTCGGTATTGGTTTTAGCCAAGAAAATTGATTTATTAGACAAAGCAAAGTATCGAAAAGTGAAAAAATTCAAGATTGAAAGTTTAGATAATAATCCGATTACGTATCAACTTGATGGAGAGATTCATAATACCGATTCACTTCAAGTAAAAGTTAAGGTCATACCAAATGGTTTAAAAATCATTTTTTAAACTTCAATTATTATTTAATTAACAATATAAATCATACATTTTCAATAAATTAAAATGTTATTAACTGAGTTGTAAACGATTTGTGTGTAACCATTTTTATCTTCAATTTTATAATAATACTTGCATTCGTTGTAACTTTGAATAAAATTTTTGCAATGAATAAGCCTTATAAAATTTTAGCAATCGATTCTAATCATGAATGTTTGAATAATGGACTTCGCGAAGCTGGTTTTATTGTTGATGAAGATTATATTTCATCAAAAGAATTGATCGAACAAAAGATTAATGAATATGATGGATTGATTGTAAGGAGTAGATTTCCAATTGATAAAGATTTTTTAGCAAAAGCAACGAATTTAAAGTTTATTGGTAGAGTAGGGGCAGGCTTGGAGAATATTGACGAAGAGTTTGCAGCTGATCATAACATTGTTTTATTCAATTCTCCCGAAGGAAACCGAGATTCTGTTGGTGAACATGCGATTGGTATGTTGTTGATGTTGATGCATCATTTGCGCAGAGCTGATAACGAAGTTCGTAATGGAATTTGGAAACGTGAAGAAAATCGTGGTGATGAATTGAAAGGTAAAACGGTTGGGATTATTGGCTATGGGAACATGGGAAATGCTTTTGCGAGACGTTTGCAAGGTTTTGAAGTGAATGTGATTTGTTTTGATATTTTGCCAAATAAAGGAAATGAATTTGCGAAACAAGTTTCGTTAGAAGATTTTTTTGAGCAAGCAGATGTTGTAAGTTTACATACGCCGCAAACGCCAGAAACGATGCAAATGATTAATGCAGTATTTATTTCTAACTTCAAAAAGCCATTTTATTTTGTGAATACAGCGCGTGGTAAATCTGTTGTGACAAAAGATTTGGTTGAAGCATTAAAAACAGGAAAAGTTTTAGGTGTTGCTTTAGATGTTTTAGAATTTGAAAAATCGAGTTTTGAGAAATTAGTTGCATCTGATTTACCAGAAGAATTTCAGTATTTAATCCAAGCGGATAATGTTGTTTTAGCGCCACATATTGCAGGTTGGACGCATCAAAGTAAAGTGAAATTAGCAGAGTTTATTCGTGATAAAATAATAGATTGGAAGAATAATCAGTAAAATGATTAATTGATATAAACTAAAAAGGTTCCGAAATTTTGGAACCTTTTTTCATTTTGTAAGTTTTTTGTAAACTTTATACAAAATAACTGCTACTATAATAACAAGAACGATTTGGAGTAGAATCCAAAGTATAACATTAAATGTCGATTCGCCTGAAATTGATAGCATATATATGTCTCATGTGTTAACTGAATGCTAAAATATTAATTATTTTTAACATTTCGTTAATAATTTAAAAATAATTTTATTCATCTTCTAGGTGTGTTAATTGATAACTTATCACATATCAATAGATAAGTTTTTTTCGCACCCTAAATTTGTATAAAAATAAATTACTATGAATTACCAAATATTTAAATCAGAATCAAGAGGTGGAGGAAATCACGGATGGTTAAACTCTAAACATTCTTACAGTTTTGCAAATTATTACGATCCAGCCCGTATTCATTTTGGAGCTTTGCGTGTCGTAAATGATGATATAATTACTGGAGGAATGGGATTTGGAAAACATCCTCATGATAATATGGAGATTATTACAATTCCTACAAAAGGAGGAATTTCTCACGAAGATTCAATGGGAACTGGTTCTGTAATTGAGTCTGGGGATGTACAAGTAATGAGCGCTGGTACAGGAGTTTTTCATAGTGAAATGAATGCTTATGAAAACCAAGAAGGACATTTTTTTCAGATTTGGATTATTCCAAATAAAATGAATGTTGAGCCTCGCTATCAACAAATTTCTGTTCGTGAAGTTGCAAAAGAAAATGAATTATACCAAGTTCTTTCTCCAAATCCAGATGATCAAGGAGTTTGGATTCATCAAGATGCATGGATTTTCTTAGGAAATTATACAGAAGATAATCAAGAAACATACAAAGTACAAAAAGAAGGAAATGGTGTTTTCTTTATGGTTGTTGAAGGAGAAGTTGAATTTGACGGAAATAAATTAGGACGAAGAGATGTCATCGAGATTAAAGATACAAACGAGTTTTCTTTCAATGTAGCAAAAGATTCTCGCTTGATGTTAATCGAAGTTCCTATGGATATTTAGAAATTTTTTTCAAGTTTTAGTTGTTTTATATATAGAGCAGATTTCAGAAATGAAATTTGCTTTTTTTTTGTTAAAAAAATATCATTATCAACACAAGTATTTAGTATATTTACTTCTTATAAAACTTTAACTCAAAACGTACTTAATCTATACTATATGAAACGTTTATTCATCATTGCCTCTTTTGCTTTAATGATTATCAGTTGTAAAAATGATAACATTGAAATTGATTCTACATCTGCGCAAACTTTTAGTGAAACGGTAGACAAAATTTCGAAGGCTTTGCCTGTTATGCAACAAGATAAATTTAAGGAAGCTTTGCAAATTATTTTCGAGTACAACACAAGTCAATCAATGGATAATGAAGCGCGTTGGGGAATTGTGCGTACGTTGTTAGATGGAAAAACGGTAGATGAGGTTTTTGATATTGCAGAAAAAGTTGCATTACAAAATAAATTTACATGGAATAGAAATCAAGTT
Source organism: Empedobacter sp. UBA7494 (assembly GCF_002478465.1). Taxonomy (NCBI): domain Bacteria; kingdom Pseudomonadati; phylum Bacteroidota; class Flavobacteriia; order Flavobacteriales; family Weeksellaceae; genus Empedobacter; species Empedobacter sp. UBA7494. The sequence continues at coordinate 11,611 of NZ_DLOC01000103.1, read as the reverse complement.
CCTTTGGTGAATGGAATTCCAAAACCAGGCGCAACCGAAACTGTAGAAACGCCTGCTGAACCGACTTCTAATGTACAACGTTTTGATTTTAGTGTAAAACAAGATGAGAAAGGAATTGCAATTTCGCCATTCTTTTATAATGTGCAAGGAGAGGAAATTCAGTTGGATAAAGCTGTAACGGCAACAATAGAAGTGTTTAATTCAGGTAGTATTGTGTACACATTTCGTTCTACAATTGATCCAAATTCTATGGATGATTTGTACAGAAAAAATACAATTAATATTAAATATTCGTCATTAGATGCTTCTAAAATTAAGAGTGATCGATTAGATATTTTGGTTCGAATTCCGAATTCTGAACGATATTTAACGAATCGTAAAGCGGTAAAAGTTCCGTTAAATTTAGTTGGTGCTGCTGAGGTTGTAGATTCTCTTTTGGTTGAAAGTACGCCTGCACATGTAAGTAAAGAAGCTGGAATGGTAAAATCTCTTTCGAATCGTTTTATGACAAATTTATCTAAGAAAAATTATTCTGGCGCTTTTGCGTTGACAAGAAGTGGAGAATGGAATACTTTCCAAAAATTTTCTTCTGATGAATCAATTAAGAATTTAGAGCAAGCAACAATTAATGATGCAAAAGTGTTAGATGCAGATGAAAAAGTAGCTTTGGTTGAAGTGAATGCAAATTTAAAAGACCAATCTTCTAAGATATATCAAGTGACTTTAGAAAAGATCAATAATAAATGGTTTGTGGTTAATTTTAAATAATCGTAAACGTATTAAAGATAAAAAAAGCGTTCAAAATCTGAACGCTTTTCTTGTTTTATATTGAAATGAATTATTGTCCGTTTGCTTCTTTAGCAGCGTCCGCTTTCATTTTTGCGTTTGCAGTAATTGCAATCTCTACACGACGGTTTTGAGCACGTCCTTCTGCAGTTGTATTATCAGCAATTGGTTCCTCTAAACCTTTTCCTTTCGATGTTAAACGAGAAGAAGCAATACCTTTAGAAACTAAATAATCTTTTACAGACTGTGCGCGTTTTTGAGATAATGGTAAGTTATAATTTTGAGAACCTACGTTATCAGTATGGCCAACAATTAATAAATCTGTATCAGGATATTCGTTGAAAACTTCTACTAATTTATCTAAGTTAGATTTAGCAACAGCAGTTAAAGAAGCTTTGTTGTAATCAAAAGTAACTTTAGAGTTTTCATCTAAAATTAAATTAATTCCTTCTTCAGTTCTTACAACTTCTGCACCTGGTAAAACTTGCTCAATTTTTTGCGCTTGTTTATCCATATTGTTACCAATAACACCACCAGCAGCTCCACCTACAGCAGCTCCAATTACAGCACCTAAAGCAGTATTACCACCTTTACCGATATTATTACCTAAGATTCCTCCAATAACACCACCAGCAACAGCACCAATACCAGCACCTTTTTGTGTATTATTTGCATTTTGTACAGCTGTACAAGAAGACATAATAAATGATCCTCCTAATACAATTGCGGCTATTTTAGTATTTATTTTTTTCATAATTTCAAAGTTTTTTAAATTGTTGATTAACGTACGAAGTTATAAATCACTTGAGCAATTTTTCCGTTTGCATTGATATCTTGTACCAATTTCATCGAATTTGCATCAACATAATCTACACGCATTTTATATCCTGCTGTATTTTGTTTCGCTTTGATTCCTGTAACATCTTTGAAGATAAAGTAAGTTGTAGAACCATCTTGTTGTAAATCCCAAATAATATTTGCTGTTCCTGAAGGGCAATCTCCGCCAGCGTTATTAAATGTATATGTTCCTTTTTTGTTGTTTTGAACTAAGTTCCATGTAGAACCTTCATAACATTCTGGGTTTGCTGTGTCAAAAACTTTTGAAACTGCATCTGTAACTTTTACATTACCTTGTACCTCGTTGGTTGTTAAACCTTGGTAGTCTACATTTGTCAAAGTCCATGCACCTCTTACTTCTTTACCAGTTTGTATTTCTTGTTTTGCAACGGTTGTAGATGCACAAGAAGTTAAAAATGCTGAAGCGCATATCCCAAATAATAAAATACTTTTTTTCATAGCTATTTATTTTATCTATTATTAATCTTAAAAAATGGCTTTTATAAATTAGATTTAATAAATTTTTAGAAAAAAAACGACTTCTAATACATCTGATTAGATAATCATTCTTTAAAAACGCTTATTTTAATTTTCAGCTTTAATAATATAGATTAAAGAAGAATATTGACCTGTTTTTTTAGCTTGAGCATTAGACTTCAAACCAATTCTAAGCGCATTGATAAAACCTAACTTATTACCTTTATATTTTTCAGATAGTAGACTCACATAAAATGAATCTAATTTCATCGGGTGGATAGATTCAATTTTCATACCAAAATTGTTGAAAAGCTTATTCATGCTACTTGCAGAGAAATGCCAAAGGTGTCTTGGTACATCATATGCAGCCCAATATTTTCCGTAATATTCTGCATCATATGATTTGTGATTTGGAACTGCAATAATTAATCGACCATTTTCTGATAAATGATTTTTTAATTGTTGAATGATTTCATTCAAGTTTGGAATATGTTCTAAGACATGCCACAACGTGATGATATCAAATTTTTGATCATTATGTTCTAGTTCTGTAGAAGTAACTTTTTCGTTTCCAATTTTAGATTGTGCAATTTTTCGTGCCGAATCATTTGGTTCCATTCCCAAAACATCATACCCATTTTTTTGTAGATGTTCTAAAAAATCTCCAACACCACAACCATAATCCAAAATATTTTTACCATTTGAAACTTTATTTATCAATTCTAATTTATTATTTAGATTGATTGATTTTGCCATTTGATAAAAACGTTCGAAAATAGATTTCTTTCCATCCGTATGAGAAATGTAATTTTTACTTTCGTAATACTTTCCTAAATTTTCGATAGGTTGGGGGAGAGTATACAAAACTTCAGTTTCTGAATCTTCGTAAATTTCGAACTTTTCTCCTGTTAAAAAATAATCTTTTAAATCTAATTTCTTAATACCAGAAAATCCTTCTTTTGAAGGATTTTCTTGAGATGTTTCACGTGGAACATTTTCCATATTATCTTCCCATGTAAATTAATAATACACTAATATCTGCTGGTGATACACCACTAATTCTTGATGCTTGTGCTACCGTCGCAGGTTTTATTTTTGTTAATTTTTGACGAGCTTCTATCGACATCGAACCAAAGACATGATAATCGATGTCAGCCGGAATTTTTAGATTTTCCAAACGATGCAATTTATCAGCATTCTGTTGTTCTTTCTTAATATAACCTTTGTATTTGATCTGAATTTCTGTTTGTTCTAATTCTTCTTGATCGTATTCATTCGTTTCAATAAACTCTTTTACTCGATCTAATTTTGTGAAATCAGAAAGCTTTAATTCAGGACGAGAAATAACCGAAATCATTTTGTTTGGTTGTTTTAAAGGTGTTCCTTCTCGTTCTTCAATTACATCATTTATCTCTTGTGGTTTGATTGAATTTTCTTCGAAATAATTAACAAGCTTTTCAGCTTTGTCAAATTTTTCTTCCATTCTTCTCAAACGATCTTCTGAGGCTAAGCCTAGTTCAAAACTTTTTCTTGTCAAACGTTCATCAGCATTATCTTGTCTCAATAAGATACGATATTCTGCACGAGACGTAAACATACGATAAGGTTCTTCTGTACCTTTTGTTATCAAATCGTCGATTAAAACTCCTATATAAGCTTCGTTACGATTTAAGATAAATGGATCTTTTCCTTGAATTTTTAACACAGCATTTATACCCGCCATCAAACCTTGAGAAGCAGCTTCTTCATAACCTGTTGTTCCGTTAATTTGACCAGCGCAATATAAGTTATCAATTAACTTAGTTTCTAGCGTATGTTTTAACTGTGTTGGTGGAAAATAATCATATTCGATGGCGTAACCTGGACGTAAAATTTTTGCATTTTCAAAACCAGGAACAGAACGTAAAGCTCTTGCTTGAATATCATCTGGCAAAGATGTTGAGAATCCATTTATGTAGAATTCCATCGTGTGCCAACCTTCCGGTTCAGCAAAAATCTGATGACGATCTTTGTCTGCAAAACGATTAATTTTATCTTCGATAGATGGACAATATCTTGGTCCTGTTGATTTAATTGTTCCGTTAAACATTGGAGAACGATCAAAACCTTCGCGCAATAAATCGTGAACTTCTTGATTCGTATAAGTAATCCAACAAGAACGTTGTTTTGTTAATTTTTGTGTATTTGTATATGAGAATTTTGAAGGATTTTCATCACCTGGTTGCTCAACCATTTTCGTATAATCGATAGAACGACCATCTACACGTGGAGGAGTTCCTGTTTTCATTCGTCCAGCTTCGAAACCTAAATCAACTAATTGTTCCGTAATTCCGAAAGCAGCAGATTCTCCCATGCGTCCACCTCCAAATTGTTTTTCTCCAATATGAATTAAACCATTCAAGAAAGTACCATTTGTAAGTACAACAGACTTAGAACGAATTTTCATTCCCATGGCTGTAATTACTCCGCAAACTTTACCATTTTCGATGATTAAATTTTTTACCATATCTTGAAAGAAGTCAACATTCTCTGTTCTCTCTAAAGATAAACGCCATTCTTCTGCAAAACGCATACGGTCTGATTGCGCACGTGGTGACCACATCGCTGGACCTTTTGATTGATTCAACATTTTGAATTGAATCGCAGTTTTGTCGGTAATAATACCTGAGTATCCGCCTAAAGCGTCAATCTCGCGAACAATTTGCCCTTTCGCAATTCCACCCATAGCAGGATTACAAGACATTTGTCCGATTGTTTGTAAGTTCATTGTAACAAGAAGCGTTTTTGCTCCTAAATTGGCTGCTGCCGCTGTTGCTTCTGCACCTGCGTGACCACCACCAACTACAATTACATCATATTCTGATTGAAATATCATTTGATTTGTAAACTTATTTTTCTTGTTAAAATAATAAATGTTCCACGTGGAACATTATTGATTTAGATAGCTACTAAACGTTTCTAAATATTGATTTTCTTTAGCAGTCATCAATTCTTTGTCATCTGGTTCTTTGTCCATATAACCAGCAAAATGTAATATTCCGTGGATAACAACACGAGCCAACTCGTTCTCAAAAGAAACACCATTTTGCTCTGCATTATCTTTGATTCGTTCGACGCTAATAAAAATATCACCCATCAATTCGTCTTCAATAGAATTATCGAAACCGATAACATCTGTGTAATAATCGTGGTCTAAATATTGTCGATTAATTTGAAGTAAGTATTCGTCATCACAGAAAATATAGTTTAAATCTTCTATTGTTTTCCCTTCATTCTTCATACTCTCTACGATCCAATCTATCCAAGTTTGAGCATCTTTTAGCTCAAAATCTGTTTCGTAAAATAATTCTATCATTGTTCTAAAACCAGTAACCTAAACTTAAATTAAATAACCCTTTTTTTGTGTAAGGCGAATAACTCCAAATAAAATTTAAAGGTCCTAATGGACTATCGTAGCCATAGGTAACGCCATACCCAAGATATTTGTAATCTGTTAAACTTAATTGCTCAAATCTATCTGTGATATTTGCAATATTCATAAATACACTTGTGTAATGATTTTTCAAAATTCGAGCTTGGATATGAGAGCCAAAAAGCAATTGATTGTCGCCAATCGCAGAGCCAAAAGGAAGCCCATAAAACTTGGTATAATTTAAAAAATCTTGTTCAACATAACCTCCGATATAAAACTTCTGAGGCATTGTTACATTATCGTTGAAAAAGGTTCCAAAGTTAGCAGTAAATCTGTAACTTAGGAAATTATTTAACGGAAAATTTGCCTCTAAACTCGATTCTAACAAATAGTTATTTTCAAATCCAGTTACATTAGAATCAAACAAATACTTAAAGCTTCCATCAAATTTTAAACCACTACGCGCAAAATTTGCATTATTTCGATTATCTGCTTTGATATATCCATACGCTTTCCAATAATAACCTTCTGATTTTGCTGGAAATTCTTCGTTAGAAGAGATGAAATTATTCGTGAAAACTTTTGTGTATTGATGCTCCAATCCAATGCCAATCGCATATTTTTCTTTAATCGTTGATTGAATGTAGAGTTGATTGATGTATTCTCTAAAGTTATAATTTACTTTTTTGTAGATATTATCTTGACCAAAGAAGTTTCTTAAATCAATTTCTTTGTCAAAATAATGCGAAAAAGAGTTGAAGCCGATACTTGGAAAATAACCATTATCAATGAAAAAATTGATGTTATATCGCGCATAGTCTCCAACCACAACATCAGCAGAAAGCACCGAGTTTTTGACAAATAAATTCTTTGAAGTAAAGTTTAAAAGTAATCCTGTTTTGAATAAATCATCGTAATGTAATCCAAAACGGATTGATTGTTTGGTCTTATTTTCTTGAACTTTTAACGTCAATAAATTCTCTTCATCGTTAATTTCTGAGATTTTATACGTGATATTATTGAAGTTTCCAGAAGCATACAATTTCGAAATTCCAGCTTTCAAATCATCATATTTTATAATTTCAGGTGTACGAATCCCTAGTTTACCTTCGATATAATTCTTGTTGAAGTTTTTCAATCCTTCTACTTCAATTTCTTTCACCAAAACATAATCATCAAGTTTAATTTCGTTTCGAGCTTTGTTTGAAGCATGCTGTTTTTTTGCAATTTCTTTGAGTTGATCATATACTTTTTCCGAAGCAATAAGTCCACGATTGTAAATAGAATCTACTTCATCAAAGCTTGTCACAGCGTATTCTTTAAGCTCTGGTTTAATCAATAAATCGACTAGTTTTTTCTGCTCATCCGTTTTTTTAACGATACTCATCGTCATAATTTGACTCAAAATATCAATAGCAGAATTTAGATCATCACGTTTTTGTAAGCCATCACCCAGCTCAACACCGATAATAATATCAGCACCCATATCTTTCACTTCTTTCACGGGGAAATTGTTGACAACGCCACCATCAACATATATTTTACCATCAATTGTGACAGGATCTAACATCGTTGGATAAGCGCCAGAAGCCAAAATAACGCGAGGTAAGAATCCCGAACGAAAGACTTTTTCTTCTCCAGTTTCGAGATCGGTTCCGATACAAACAAAAGGTGTCGGAAGTTTATTGAAATCATCAATATCATGAACTGGACGCAATAAATAAGTCAATAAATCAAGCGGACCTTGACCTTTTGAAATGGCATTTGGAATCGTTAATTTGAACTTATCAAAAGGTAATTCTAAGATGTATTTTTCTTTGTATGCTTTCTCGAAAAAAGGAATCTCTGCACGATCTTTATTTTGCGTAATCAATGAAGAAATGTCCAATTGATGCATGATTTTCTCGAGTTCGTCAGGTGTATATCCAGCGGCATATAATCCACCGATAATCGCGCCCATACTTGTTCCTCCGATGTAATCAATTTTGATTCCAGCTTCTTCAATTTTCTTCAAAGCGCCAACATGTGCATAGCCTTTTGCGCCACCACCACTCAATACAACACCCACTTTTAGACGCGTTGAATCGTTCTTCGTTTCTTGTGCAAAAGAAATGGTTGAAATAATGAAAATGAAAGCAAAAAGACTGCGCATAAATTGATCTAAATTGAGGAATAAAGATAGCAATTTTGAATCTAAGTTGTAGAATTGTTTAACCTATTCTACATTATTTTCATAACAACTTAAATAATATGAAAATTTCGAAAAGTCTGCAGAAAAAGCTTTATTTAGTTTTAGAAAAGGCTTTAGTTTTTCTATTTGTGAAACAGAAAGTGGATATGAATCATAAATTTCTGATGGATAATCATCCTTATTTAGGATAAAATCATTTAAATAAAGAAGAATCTGTTCAGATGTTATTTCTAATTCGAATTCATTGTTCAGAGAATCGTCAGAATTATTATACTCTTCAATTAATCTAATTATTTTATCCATTTATTTTTTTTAAAATTACAAAAAAAGAGCTACTATTCAGTAACTCTTTTCAATAAATTATTCTTTGTAATAAACGCGTTTTATACGTTGGGAAACCGAAGTTAAGACTTCATAAGGAATTGTTCCTAACCATTCGGTAACGTTAGCTAAAGTTGGCGAGTTTCCAAAAATAGTCACTTCGTCACCTTCTTTACATGGAATATCGGTAACATCAACCATCATCATATCCATACAAATGGTTCCGGTAATTGTAGCCAAATGCCCGTTGATACCTACTTTTCCTTTTCCGTAACCAAGTGAACGACGAATTCCGTCTGCATAACCAACAGGCAAGGTTGCAATTTTGGTATGACGCTCCGCTGTAAAACGACGACCATAGCTTACAGTTTCGCCTTTTTCAATCTCTGAAATCTGAGAAATTACCGTTTTGAAACGCACAACAGGTTTCAAATATTTCTCCATAAAATCGGTATATTCAGAGTAGCCATACATTCCGATTCCTAAACGAACCATGTCATATTGATGTTCTCCATACGCTACAATTCCAGGAGAATTTAATGCATGTTTGATTGGTTTTATGTTTAAAGCAGTTGTAATTACTGAATAACTATTATCAAAACGTTCTAATTGATATTTCGCATAATCTTCCTGCTCTGGCATATCGGCAGTTGCTAAATGCGTGAAAATTGAGCGAACATAAACATGTGAATTATCTTTTAGAATTGCAATTAACTCTTCGAAATCATCTTCGTGAAAACCAAGACGATTCATACCTGTTTCCATTTTTAGGTGAATTGGATAAGGTGAAGAAATTTGTTTTTCTTGTAGTTTCTGAATGAATAATTTCAAAACACGTAAACTATAGATCTCTGGTTCCAATTGATAATCGATAACAGTAGAGTAACTACTTTGTTCCGGGTTCATGACGATAATTGGAATGGTAATTCCAGCTTCGCGCAATTCTTTTCCTTCATCTGCAATCGCAACGCCTAAGAAATCGACACCGTTATTTTGTAAGGTATTTGCTACCTCAAAACTTCCTGTTCCATAACTATTCGCTTTTACCATGCACATCAATTTTGTGGTAGGTTTTAGCAATGAGCGGTACACATTTATATTTTCGATCAGGTGTTGCAAATTAATTTCAAGAACAGAATCGTTGGAACGTGTTTCTAATTCACTCGAAATTTTTTCTAATTTGAACGGACGAGCGCCTTTTAATAAAATAGCTTCGTTGTCGACGTTTTGATGACGGAACTGCTCTAAGAATTCTTCAGTCGAATTGAATGAACGAACATAGGATTCAAATAAATGTTTGAACTGAGAAATTTTTTCTCCAATTAAAACTATCTCATCAAAATGATAAGGGTTGACTAAATTGGCTGCTTGTTGATATAAATCGTGGTCAGATAAGTTACTTTGTAAAATATCCGTCAACACCAACGATTTTTTGTCGCGTGGTTGTTGATTTAACACATTTAGACCAATTTTTAATGAATTTAGATCAGAATTGAATGTATCATTAATTAAAATTGAATGATTAATCGCTTCTTTAATTTCCAAACGCATTTCGATTGGTAGAAGTTGACTAAATTCGTTTTTAAGTTGTTTATAATCAATATTTAAACTAATTAAAGTCGTTAAGCAAATTAAACTATTTTTAATCGAAGCATCATCGATAAAAGGAATCGAATAGGTGAATTCTTGTTGATTATGTAAAATAGAAATTTGCGTATTAGTCTGATTACTTTGTATTTGCTTGATCTGTACAGTGGCAGAATTGGAGTAACCGTAAGTATATTTATCTGTTTTTGCTAAATGAGCGTTTTCAAGAATAGCTTGATGAACTTTTTCGTTTTCGATATTGAAAACTAATTTATCAACATGAGAAAATAGTTTCAGTTTTTCCTGAATCAATTCATCTTGATTTTTAAAATTCTCTAAATGCGCTTCTCCGATTTTTGTCAACACACCTATTGTTGGTTGAATAATTTCTTCGAGATTTTGCATTTCATTTGGCATCGAAATTCCAGCTTCGAAAATACCCAAATCGTTTTTCTCTTCCATTTGCAAAACAGAAAGTGCTGCTCCAAATTGAGAATTGTAACTTTTTGGACTACGAACAATCGAGAATTTTTTCCATAACAATTGATTCAACCACTCTTTGACAATCGTTTTTCCATTGGAACCGGTAATTCCGATCACAGGAAAATGAAATTGTTTGCGATGAATTTTTGCCCAATTTTGCAAAGCAAGTAGCGGATTTTCAACCTCGATAAAATTTGCATGAGGCAAATTTGTCAACGCTTTTTCTACGACAAAATTTCGAATTCCTCTTTGATAAGCATCTTGCAAAAACAAATGTCCGTCTTTTTGGTTTCCGTGAAAAGCAAAGAAAATTCCGTGAATTGGATTGACAATCATGCGCGAATCAAAGAAAATTTGATTGATGATTTCGTCTCCATTTCCAATCAAAGTACCGTTGATGATACTTGCAATTTGATTTAGATTATAAGTTTTCAACTTTATGTTTGTTATGTTCTTCCCAGAAAGCAACTCGGCTTAATGGTTCATATTCTAGTACTTCGCCAAGTTCTACAAGACGATCACTGTCAATTTTTCGGTGCGAATAATTGGCTAAATTTCCTGTACGAACGCAGATTGCATGCACTTTTGTTACATACTCGGCAGTCGCCATTAAATTGGGCATTGGACCAAAAGGACGACCTTTGAAATCCATATCCAAACCAGCAACAATAACGCGTTTGCCTTCGTTTGCCAATTGATTGGCTACGTCTACAATTCCTTCATCAAAAAATTGTGCTTCATCAATCCCTACCACATCGCAATCATCAGCCAATAATAAAATTGCTGAAGAATACTCAACTGGCGTTGATGTAATAGAATTTTGATTGTGTGAAACGACTTCGCGGTCCGCATAACGCGTATCTATCGTAGGTTTGAAGATTTCGACACGTTGTTTGGCAAATTCGGCACGTTTTAGACGGCGTATAAGTTCTTCGGTTTTACCAGAAAACATTGAGCCACAGATGACTTCTATCCATCCACTTTTTTTGTTATGATTAAAGGTATTTTCGAGGAACATAGTTCAAATAATTTAGATTAAAATGTGAGAACAAATTTACGGAATAAATTAGATGAAAGAAGTAAAAAGTAGATTAAAGCTCATCTTGAAACTTTAGATGAGCTTATTAGTGGACTCTTCATAAAAAAAGTTGTAAGATTTATATAAAATTAATCTATTATCTTATTGATTTTAAGTTAGAAATGAATTGTTTCCCTTAAAAATAATAATACTTGTGTGTTTTTATTGATTACGGAAGTGGTTTGTTGTAACTTTTGAATAAATGACCATATAGATATATAGAAATAGATGAGTCTTTGATTTTCGAAATCAGTAGTTTATCATAGTTTTTCATCTTTGATGAAAGTTAGATGTATATTAATTTTACTTATCTTAGTATCAATGGCTATTAAAAAAACATAAGATTATGAGTTTAAAAGAACCACAGAAAATAAGAGTTGGATATCCCCCTGAATTTTCCAGTGTAATAAGCTACATTTTTTAAAAATTGTAAATTATT
>NZ_DLOC01000039.1:0-2658 GCF_002478465.1 Empedobacter sp. UBA7494 | reverse complement strand
AAGTTGATTGGGTAGACGTAAAAATTGATAAGAATAATAAAAAGATTGATACTACATTACGTGTTAACCTAAAGGATGGCGGAGCTGAAGGGTTAAAATGTACGACAAGAGATATAGATCCCGATCCAAAATTTAGAGAACCGGTAACACAATGTCCGTGGGATAAAATACCAAAAACAAAATTAATTTCAGGAAAACCACCGATAAAAACTAGGACAAGAAGTTTTGCAGATTTGGAGAAACTGGCAATTGATGGGCTTAACTACCATTGGGGAAGAAATAAAAATCATACAGCGGCTAAAGACGTCAAAATTGTAGACGAATCATATGAAGTGTTTTTAAATGCAATAAATACTGAAAATAAGACGATGGATGATATAAGTTTGGTTTACAACACTAATGGAGGTTGGATGAGATCGGGAAATCCTGGTTCAACAACAGGACATCCTATATCTTGGATTGGAAACTTAGTATCTCGAGAAGCTATTTGTTACAATGTAGGATATATAAAATACTCTAATGGATGGGGATATTCATATGAAACCAGAGAGGATTTAGATTTTAAAGATACTGCGGCTCATGAAATAGGGCATGAAATATTAAAATCCTATGGTGGAGTTGAATATTCTTACGGTCATAAGGGAAGTTCAGAAGTTTATTCTTTTGATCAACACACTAAAGATAATGCGTCAGAATTTCCAATAAGTGGTGAAATTGATTTGATGCCATATTACAGGGATAATATTTTAGGAAATGAACATAAGCAGCCTAATTACTTTCTTAGACGGGTGGCAGCGGAAAAAGATGTTTTAAGTTTATTATGGTTAACAAAAATCAACATATTATGAGATTATTAATATTACTTTTATTAATTTCAATGGGATGTAATCAGCAGAACTATGAAGGGTATGTATATGATGCTATTGATAAAAAACCAATCTCGGGAATGCAGGTTTTGGATCTTGAGAATGGCACTAAAACAACGACAGATCAAAAAGGATATTTTAATTTGAAAAAAAATAATGATATTTCTTCTTCGTTAACTTTTTATAAAGAACCTTATTATCAAGATACAATTTCTTCAATACAAATTCAAAATGGTGAACGACAAAAGGAACTATTCAAAGGAGAGGATATATTTATTTTGAAAAAAAAAGCAAGAGATTCTATCATTAGAAAAAACGGTTTATAGCTAAGTATCTTATTATATAAAACTTACTTCAAAAGAGGCAATTGCTTATTATAAAGAAGAACCGATAAAAAGTAGGACAAAAAGTTTTGAAGAGTTACGGAATTTAGCATTGGCTGGGATTAAACAATATTGGTCTAGAAATAATAGCAACATTGGCAAAGGGGTGAATATTAATGATGAATTATTTGAAGCATTTGTTAATGCCCTACAAGATGAAAATGGTATGAAAGCCCCCGAGATAATTTATTTTACCAATTCCGAAAATGGTACATTAACCGTTCTCATAATTGGGAATTGGATAGAGAGCTTTACTACAAAGTAGGGTATACATATTATTCTGATAGTAAAAATGATAGCACTAAGGGATGGTATTGCCGCAAAACTTCGTTTGCCGATTTAGTTTTTCAAGAAACATCTGCTCACGAAATAGGACATCAGCTATTATTTGATTTTAGAGGAAGAAATTATACTTATAGTCAAAAAGGAACTTCAGGCCCTACTTGGATTCAACAAGATCCATTGCCAGGAACAAAATATCCTCCAAGCCCAAAAGAAATTGATTTGATGAAATATGCAGAAGGAAATGAACCAATAGATTATTATGACAGGTTGGTTTTATCACAAGAAGACTCATTGGGTATTGGGTGGCTAAGTAAAATTAAAATTTTAAGTATTTATTGTGTCTTTTATTTACTGTTATCGTGTAATTCAAAAATAAATAACGAAGTTCAAAGAAAAACTGTAGAATGTCAGTACACGACAAAAATTTAATTCCTTAAAAACTAGCAAATTAATGATGTTTTAATTTGCTAAAAGAGCTGATTTTCGGTATATTAAAGTATTATTTCTTACGTAATGCTTATCAAGAAAACCAGCTCAGGTCACGAAGATACAGAATTGCTAGAAGTATTTAAAGGTCATTTTACAGGAGTTCTCAACTTAGCCAGGATCCGTCTTATCTGTTTAGTTATAAGCGCTCTGTGCAAAGTTCGGTCTGTGAATTTTTCAAAACTTTCCTCTGGATTTGACAATGAATCCTCATTTTCAAGTAATTACCGTAGAATTCAATGTTTTATGGCAGGAGTGGATAATCCCATGAAATGGATTTCTCAGCTTATTTCAGCCTGCTCCCGCACCCTGCATCAGTGACTTTGGTGCTTGACAGGACAAACTGGAAGCTGGGAAAAAAGGATATTAATATACTGATGTTGGGGGTAAGTTATAAAAACGTAGCTTTTCCTTTGATGTTTAAAATGTTGGATAAAAGAGGAAATTCCAACACCTCTGAGCGTATACTGCTGATGAAAGAATTTATAGATTTGTTTGGAAAAGAATGCATAGATTCCCTTTTAGCTGACAGAGAGTTTGTAGGGAAAGAATGGATTGCTTTTTTAAATCAAAACAAAATGCGCTATCACATCAGAATACGTAATAATTTTAAAATTTATGACCCCAGAAGGCAGATG
>NZ_DLOC01000069.1:0-10367 GCF_002478465.1 Empedobacter sp. UBA7494 | reverse complement strand
GCTAATTTTTGATTACGACGTTGAATAGAACAGTCACGTTCTGATAAGTGACAAGCTTTACCGTTTTGGTCACTTGCAACTTGAATCTCGATATGACGTGGTTCTTCGATTAATTTTTCCATATACATTCCGTCGTTACCAAAAGCTGCAGCAGCTTCTGTACGAGCAGATTCCCATGCGTGTAATAAATCTTCTTCTTTCCAAATTGCACGCATACCTTTACCACCACCACCGGCAGTAGCTTTCATCATAACTGGGTATTTAATTTCGCGCGCAACTTCTAAGGCTTGCTCATAGCTTTCTAATAAACCATCAGAACCTGGTACTACAGGAACACCAGCTTCTTTCATAGTAGCTTTCGCATTGGCTTTATCTCCCATACGCTCGATATTTTCTGCAGAAGCACCGATGAATTTGATTCCGTTAGAAGCACAGATTTTAGAAAAAGTTGAGTTTTCAGATAAAAACCCGTAACCTGGGTGAATAGCATCCGCGTCAGTAATTTCTGCAGCCGCGATGATGTTAGCCATTTTTAGGTACGAATCTTTACTTGGAGCAGGACCAATACACACAGCTTCGTCAGCGAAACGTACGTGTAATGAAGTCTCGTCTGCTTTAGAGTAAACGGCAACCGTTTTGATTCCCATTTCTTTTGCAGTACGTATAATACGCATTGCAATTTCACCTCTATTAGCGATTAATATCTTTTTAAACATAATTTTTTAGATGTAATTGATTAAGCTGGATCAACTAAGAATAATGGTTGATCGTACTCAACTGGACTAGCGTCGTCCACTAAGATTTTTACAATTTTTCCAGAAACTTCTGATTCGATTTCGTTGAATAGCTTCATTGCTTCAACAATACATAAAACTTTACCTGGAGCAATAGCATCACCTACATTAATAAAAGGTTCTTTACCTGGTCCTGCAGCACGGTAGAAAGTACCAATCATAGGAGATTTAACTGTAATTAAATTACTATTTTCTTCTTCTGTTGATGTTGTAGAGTTATTTGCTGGTGCAGCTGCTGACGCTTGAGGAGCGGCAATTGGAGCTACAGGAGCTTGTGGTACATAAATTTGTTGAGATGCAACTTGTGCAGGTACGCTTGCTAAAGTTTTGATTTTGATTTCGATGTCATCTTGTTTGATGCTTACTTCAGCAACTTCTGCTTTTGATACGAATCTAATTAAATTTTGAATGTCTTTAATGTCCATATAATGCGGTTTTTTATTTGACCTTTTATGTTTGTTTTTTATAAAACGATTTCAAAGGTATTGAAAAAAAAATAAAAAAAGCTGTTTCTTTTTAGAAACAGCTTCAAAATCTTTCGAAGATTATATTATTCAGTAACTTCTTGTACTTTCTCTAATACTACTTTACCTTTGTAGTATAATTTTCCGTCAGACCAGTGAGCTCTGTGATATAAATGTGCTTCACCTGTTGTTTTATCGATTGCTAATTGTGGAGCTTCGATTTTGTAGTGTGTTCTACGTTTATCTCTTCTTGTTGACGACTGTCTTCTCTTAGGATGTGCCATATCTAACTACTTTTTTTTCTTTATTTCTATAATTTATTTTAATAATAAAAACCAATTAAGGTTTCAAATCTTTCAATTTTGCCCAACGAGGATCAATGTCGTTATTATCGTCATCGTCATCATTGTTATCGTCATCGTCATGCTCGTCTTCTGCATCTTCGTCTAATTCGTAAATGCTGTATTGGTCTAACAATTCAATCATTTCAGAATCGCTTTTGCCATTCAAGACATCGGGATGAATTCGTTTTGTTGGTACTGATAGCATTGCCAATTCATAAAGAACTTGCGCAACGTTGATTTGGTATTCCTCTCTTGGAATTACCCACATTTCAAAATCAGTATCGTCAAACTCGTCTCCAAATTTAACAATTAATTCTGCATTATTTGAAATTTCTTGTTGAAACAATTCTCCAGTCAAATCACAAGGGACTGTAATGTCTCCTTTTAAGCTGATTTCTAACTCAAGCATTGTCGATTTTTTATCTAAAATAATTGTTGCAATTAAATTAGGATTGTCAAAATCTTGCTCAATTTCAAATAAATCAAAGAACGATTGTGATAATTCGAATGTAAAATCACTCTTACCAAAAGGCAAGCTTGTAAATACAATATTATAATTTTTTAACTTGTCCATACCACAAAAAGGTGTGCAAAGATAATCTAATTTATTTAAAATTAATAGCTCTTTGCAACTTATTTTAAATTTTTATTCTTTATTATCGCCTTTTTCTAATTTTAGAGGAATATGTTGCAATACATTTTTTGTTAGCTCTTGGTATTCGTTTCGATTTTTATATAATTCGATTGCTGAAAAAATAGCTTCCTTAAATGATTCTTCGTTTGCAATTCCTTTTCCTGCGATGTCGTAAGCTACACCATGATCTGGCGAAGTTCGTACAAATTTTAATCCAGCTGTATAATTAACTCCTTCATCAAAACTAATTGTTTTGAAAGCAACCAATCCTTGATCGTGATACATGGCCAAAACAGCATCAAAAGCGTCTAAATTACTTGGATTGAAAAAACTATCTGCCGAATAAGGTCCAAAAACTAATTGATTTTCGTTAATGCAGCGCTCGATAACTGGCGAAATAATTTCTTTTTCTTCTGATCCTAACAGACCATTGTCACCTGCATGAGGATTAAGACCTAAAACTGCAATTTTTGGTTTTTTGATGGCGTAATCTTCAATCAAACTTTTATGAATTTGTTGAATTTTTGCATAAACAGATTTTGGATTAATTTGTTTTGCAACTTCGCTAATCGGAATATGTTGCGTTACTAAACCAACTCTCAATTTCTCTGAAACTAAGAACATCAAAGGTTTTCCTCCCCAAACATCTCCTAAATATTCGGTATGACCTGGGAAATGAAATTCTTCGGACTGAATATTATCTTTATTAATTGGAGCCGTTACCAAAACATCAGTAAAACCATCTGAAACAGATTTTGCAGCCGCTTTTAATGATTGATAAGCGTGTTCACCAGCTTCTTTGGTTACTTTACCATAATGTACATCAATTTGATCTTTCCAAAGATTAACCACATTGATTTTTCCGTCTACAATTTGATTCGCATCTTGAATACCTTGAAAATTGATTCGGTCAAATTTTAAACGATCTTTTTGATACGATAATAATTTGGTTGAACCGAAAATAACAGGGGTAAAAAACTCTGTTATTTCTTTTTCTTGTAAGGTTTTTAAGATAACCTCAATTCCGATTCCGTTATAATCACCAATCGAGATGGCAACTCTAATTTTTCTATCTTTTTCAGACATAATGTTAATTTAATATGATTGGCTGGATGGTTTGTATTTTTTGAAAAATCTTTTGTAAATTAAATCTACAATTAAACCTCCAATCCATGATGAAAAGAATAAAACTGGACAGATCGCAATTTCGTACCAAGTTGGGTGATAAGGCGTGATAAGAACGTCGCCTAATGCAACGATTAACACAATAAATCCTACAAACATCGTGTAAGCTTGTTTAGCTCTTCTTACGATAAGAGCTGTTATAACACCACCAACTAAAGCTGCAATTCCACTAATTGCGAGCATTGATCCAAAAAATTGAACTTCGAATTTTTTCCCTTCTTGGTGCGAAAAATATTTGATGATGTGTCTCCATTCCGGAAAAACTTTGTCGTCCCATCCTAATCTATCCGCGTTGTATATAAGACCAAATTGTATGATAGCATAGATAACAGCTAATCCTACTATTACAGCAATTGTGTTTCTTAATACAGTTTTGTCTTTTAGCATAATATTTTATTAGTCTGCAATGGCGATTACAGAAATTTCAACATTTACGTCGCGTGGTAAACGAGCAACTTCTACACATTCGCGTGCAGGATAATTTTCATCATTAAAATAAGAAGCATAAACTTCGTTAACTGCATTGAAATCATTCAAATCCTTAACGAAAATTATTGTTTTTACAACTTGGTCAATTTTTGTTCCGCCAGCTTCTAAAATTGCAATTACATTTTTCATTACTTGATGAACTTCATCTTGAATACCTGTTGTAACCAATTCATTTTTTTCTACATTGAAAGGAATTTGTCCTGATGTGTAAATAAATCCGTTGCATTTTACACCTTGTGAATAAGGTCCAATTGCTTTTGGTGCTTTTTCTGTATGAACGATTTGTTTTTTCATATTAATATTTTTTTAGTAATTAAGTCTTGATCTATCGTTGTATTTTAAATCTTGTAAGATTGATGCTTTTATTCCGATAAAGAAATCATAACTTTTATATGTTCCCATTGGTGTCCAGTTGAATGATAAGGTAAAGCTTCGTAAATCTCTTTCAAAACCAAAACGTACATATGTAATTTCATTTTTGATGAAATCGTAAGTTGCATTTGCAGAAATTGCCCAATATGGTGTTGGCGAAATTTTACCATTCATTGCAATAGAACCTGTGCTACTTCCTTTTCGTTCTGTTCCTTTGCTATAATTATAACTTAAATTAGCTGTTAAACTCCAAGGAATAGCAAATTGCGCATAATTATCGCTGTCATAATAGAAATTTTCGTCACGAACTGTTCCACGCTTTTTATAGTTCTTGGCATCGAAACGTTTTCCACCAAATGTACTATTATCAAAAGTATAACCAGTTCCTAATGTCATATTCGAAATACGAAGATTTCCTAAGCCAAGTTCATCAATGTATTGAGCAACTTCATTTCCTTCAGCATTTATATAACGTTGAATTTTATATGGATTAACAGTTGATGAGAATTGTACATTTACTTTTCTGTCAAACAAAGATGTCATTCCATTAATACTAATTGGAGAAAGTTTAAATTCATCCGCAGAGAAATTATAAGATGAACTCAAACGTAAATATTCAAATATCTTTACTTTCTTGAAACCTTTCGAATCATTTGCATCTTTTACTTTCATCTCTAAATTGTTCGAAATTCCAAAGTTTAATGAATTTGTCAAACCAGGAATTGATACACCATACAACATGTTTTGATATTGATTGTACCAAACTTCTTCTTGATTTTGGTTTTGATAAGCTTTGTAATATCCCCAAGATTGACTTTGGAAATCCGGCGTATAACTATAACCAATAGATGGTGTAATCACGTGCTGAATTCCTAAAATCTTAGCATCTTTATTTGGATTAAGATATAATCCATAAATATTAGTTGAAACAGAAGCATTGAAATTAAATGTTCGATATGAATTGAATCCTTTCAATGTTGTGTCCTCTATTTTTCCGTTAACAGAATTGTAGTTTTTAATCAAACGATTATCACCCCAAACTTCATTATAGTCAGAAGAAAGTGTTAATGGGAAATAATTAGCAAGTGTAATACCTGTCTGCAAACCAATTTTGTGATTCGCACCCATTCGCATTTGATCTTTCCACATTTTGTCCGTAAAGATGTCTTTGTCGTTGGTGTTAACTTCATTTCCAGCTTGCATACTATACGTTAAACCAAGATTCTGAATTAAACCTTCTTTTGGCATATTTTTCTTTGCAAATGGGAAAATACGAGACATCGTCAAGTTGAAACGAGGAAATGCAATGTTAATATCTCCAGTATTGTAATTTTGAGAGTGCGACATACTCAACTGAGCTGTTAGTGGAGCATTCTCAAAGTTTTTTGTTAAGTTAATAGATGAGTTAACGTTGTTTGTAAAAACTTGTCCAGTATTGATGTATTGATTTCGTACAGATTCACGGTAATATTTCGAACTCGAAAAGTTAACATTGGCATTGAATAACCAATATGGATTTGCTTTCGGATCTTGGCTATGTGACCACATAACACCAAACATACTTTGTTTAGAAAAGGCATTAGAACCTTCTGTAAGACCTTTGATACCAGTTAAGCGATTTTCTACATTCGCTGCAAGTCGACCATTGTATTTGTAACGTTTTTTATAGGTAGATTCGGCTCTAGCAGCCCAGCTACCTTTTGTGTAAACATCTCCCGAAAGTTTTAAATCAAAATTATCTCCAAATGGAACATAAAATCCTAAATCTTCGATAAAGAAACCAAGGTTTGTACGCTCACCTGGGCGAGGCATCAAAATACCTGCGGCACGTTTTGCACCTATCGCTGGGATGTAACCAAATGGTAATGCTAATGGTGTTGGTACGTCATAAATCCACATATTGATAGGTCCGGTAATCAATGTTTTTTTACCATTTTTATCAATCATTTTTCCTTCTTTAGCACGAAGAAAATAATCTGGTCGAGTATCTTTTCCTTCCTTAAAATAAGTATCCGTAGTAAAATCGGCACGTTTTAGTAACATTACCGAATCGTTGACACGTTTCGCTTTATCTGCAATGATGATTCCATCTTCTTGCGTCATGCGAATGTTATATGCAATTCCAACTTTCGTTTTGAAGTTTACTTTGAAAGCATCTTGTAAAATTTCTTGTTGACCTTGTGTAAACTTTGTTTTTTCAACAATATTCCCAATAGAATCGCGCTTACCTTCGGCATATACATCACCTGTATCCCAATTTAGTTCAATATAATCTGCATCAATAGCCATATCGCCGTAAACTACATGTGCCTTACGCAAAAGGTAAGTCATACGTTTTTTACGATTATGTATTTCGTCCTCGGAATTGTGCTCTACCACAAACTCTAATTTCTCTTTTACAGGTATAATAGTATCTAATTTTACAGAATCAGAAACTATCTTAGAGTGATCTTTATCGTTATTATTTTGCTTAACTTGTCCAAAAGAAACGGTGCAAACCATTACTGGACTAAAAAATAAAATCGATTTAATTGCCTTTGTAAACAAATTGAAAAACTTATTTTTTATAAATTGCGTCAAAATTAATCAAAAAAACAAACCTATAGTATGAGTTTAAAAATGATTAACATACAAAAGTATTTATTTTTTGCGATGATGATGGTATTTTCTACATTTTCATTTGCACAAAAAAAGCAAAATTTTGTAATTGTTATTGATGCTGGTCATGGTGGACATGATGCTGGAGCAAGGGGAGTCGCTGATTATGAAAAGAATATTACGTTAGATGTTTCGAAAAGATTGGCGGAATTAATTAAGAAAAATCACAAAGATGTTAAAGTTGTTTTAACACGTGACACAGATATTTTTTTAGAATTATGGGAACGTACACGAATTTCAAATGATAATCATGCGAATTTATTTGTCTCGATTCACTGTAATTCCGCTGATAACAAAAGTGCAACGGGAACAGAAACATTTGTAATGGGATTGAAGCGATCTAATGAAACAGATGAGGTTTCTAAACGTGAAAACTCGGTTGTGTTTTTAGAGAAAGATCAAGAACGTTACGAAAAATTTAATCCAAATGATCCAGAGGCGGTTATCGCTTTCGAGATTATGAATGCAGCTTACAAAGAACAATCTATTCGTTTTGCAGATTTGGTAGAAAAAGGTTTTGTGAATCGTGATTTCAGAAAAAGTAGAGGTGTTAAACAAGCAAACTTTCACGTGTTGAGAGGAAATGCTTCCCCATCTGTTTTGGTTGAGTTAGGATTTATTTCGAATTATGACGAAGGAACTTTTTTAGCATCTGATGAAGGAAAAGAAAAATCGACTAAAACAATTTATGAAGCATTCAAACAATTCAAAAAAGAATACGATCGTAGAAGTGGAGTAGAGGACGAGGACGAAAAACCTAATCCAGTTAAAAAAGTTGAAAAACCTGTAGAAGGAAAAAAATTGAAGGTAAGGGTAATGGAGTCTAAAATGAAATTTTCTTCAACTTCGCCGCAATTAAGAGGTTTAACAGATTTAGATGTAATTCAGGAAGGTGATAATTACGTGTATTATTACGGAGAAACAGATTTACAATCTCGTGCAAATGATTTGTTGCAAACGGTAAAACGTAAAGGATTTTCTGGTGCAAAAATTGTAGAATTTGAAACGAATAAAAAATTAGAAGGTGGTAAAAATTATCGTGTTCAGTTTATGACATCAAATAAAAAATATAAAGACAAAGACGAAAAATTTAATGGATTGACAAATGTGTTGCGAGTAAAAGAAGGTGGACTTCAGAAATATTATTATGGCTCTGATAAAACAATGGAATCTGCTCAAAAAACATTGAAACAAGTACAAGACAAAGGTTTTAGAAACGCCTTTATCGTTACATTTAATGGTGAAGAACCAATGTAAACGTAATATAAAATGTTTCTTTACAAATTAAATTTTATTTTTGCATAAAATCATAACAAGTGAAGTTATCTAAAGAATTAAAAATAGGAGTTGTTACCATCTTAACCTTAGTAGGTTTTTTCATGCTATTCAATTTCTTAAAAGGTCAAAATATTTTTTCATCAGGACGTTTGTTTACAGTGAAATACGAAAATGTAAGCGGATTAGCTCCTTCTAAACCTGTTTCTGTAAACGGTTTGAGAGTTGGTCAGGTGAAAGAAATTAAAATTATAGATACTGCAAAACCTATCTATTTTGAAGTCGTGATTTCTGTCGAAAAAGATATTCAATTTTCAAAAAAAACAATTGCAGAAATTTACGAACCAGGAATTATGTCTGGACCAGAAGTTAGACTTTTATTAGACTATGGACCAGATGTAGCAAAAGATGGTGATTATTTACAAGGTCGTATTGCAGGTGGAATGTTAGATGGTTTGACAAAACAATTAACGCCAACACAAGCAAAATTAGATAGTGTTTTATTAAGTTTTAATCAAACATTAGGAAGTGTAAATAATGTTTTGGATCCGTCAACTCAACAAGATATTAAAGCAATGTTGAGAAATTTGAATCATACAATTGATTCGTTCGACAAAACAGCGCAATCGTTGACTGCAACATCAAATAGTGCAAATAATTTGATCAAAACAAACGAAAAGACATTGAACACAACGCTTAACAATGCAATTGCTACAATGGCTTCTGCAAAAGCTACAGTTGACAAATTTGGAAAAACTGCGGATAAATTAAACGCGTTAGAATTGGATCAAGTGATTAAGAATTTCGAAAATGCATCTAAAAACTTAAATACATTGTTAGAAGATATGAACAATGGAAAAGGTTCTTTAGGAAAATTAGCAAAAGACGAAACACTTGCTAACGAGCTTGAAGCAACAATCAAAAATATGAATGAATTCGTAACTGACTTAAAGAAAAACCCAAGTCGTTATGTTAATATTTCTGTTTTTGGTAAAAAGCAACCAGTTCAGCCATAAGATCAAAACTAAAATTAAATATTCAAAACTCATAAAAAGACTAATAAAAAATGATGAAGTACATTCCAAATGTAATCTTTCTTCTAATTATGATAGGAAGTATTTGGTTCTTTGCGCAAAACGTAAAGAAACTTATACGTAACATCAAATTAGGGAAAGAAATCGATCGTTTCGATCATCCTGCGGAAAGGTGGAAAACGATGGCTCGTGTGGCTTTAGGACAAGGTAAAATGATTGTTCGTCCTCTTGCTGGTATTCTGCATATCTTTGTTTATGTAGGATTTGTTTTAATCAATATCGAAGTATTAGAAATTATCATCGATGGTGTATTCGGAACACACCGTATTCTAAGTTTCTTAGGAGGTTTCTATAACGGAATGATTGGGTTTTTCGAAATTTTAGCCTTTTTGGTGATGGTTTCGTGTATCATTTTCTTCTGTAGAAGAAACTTTGTAAAAGTTGGGCGTTTCTGGAAACCAGAAATGAAAGGCTGGGCAAAAGACGATGCAAATTATATCCTAATTATGGAGGTTGCATTTATGTTGGCTTTATTTACAATGAATGGTGCAGATCAAGTCTTACAAAAAATGGGTGCACCTCATTATATCGAAACAGGATCTTTTCCAATTTCTTCCTGGTTAACAGCACCAATTATTAGTCAATTCAACGACATCACATTTATTACAATTATAGAAAGAGCAGCGTGGTGGTTTCACATCATCGGAATTTTCTTTTTCTTAAATTATTTATATTATTCAAAACATTTACACATCATTTTGGCTTTTCCAAACACATGGTTTTCTAAGTTAGAACCAAAAGGAGAATTCAATAATTTACAATCTGTAACAGATGAGGTAAAAATGATGATGGATCCAAATGCAGATCCTTACGCAGCTCCTGCTGAACCACAGGGGGAACCAGAAACATTTGGAGCAAAAGATATTTTTGATTTAAATCGAGTACAATTGCTTAATGCCTACACATGTACAGAATGTGGACGTTGTACATCTGAATGTCCAGCAAATTTGACAGGAAAAAAATTATCTCCACGTAAAATTATGATGGATACACGAGATCGTTTAGAAGAAGTAAGCAAAAATATCGATACAAATGGTAAGTTTGTTGATGATGGTAAA
>NZ_DLOC01000084.1:21200-21454 GCF_002478465.1 Empedobacter sp. UBA7494 | reverse complement strand
ATTTGTATTAGATTGTATATAAAAGTTGTGCAACCTTCTAAAAAACAGGAAATTGTAATTATTACACAAACAATTCAATACACAACATTAGAGCAAATTTCTATAAAATTTTAGAAGTATTAAAGAGTTTATGTCTTGAAAGTGAGAATTTTTTTTTCAGATACGAAGGCCCAGATTATCTGACTTGAAATTAGTTGCTTTAAATCAGACTTCAGGAAACACGAGTATTGATAGTGAATATCAACTTTTTAGAA
>NZ_DLOC01000084.1:0-20912 GCF_002478465.1 Empedobacter sp. UBA7494 | reverse complement strand
TATTAAGTTACTTATAGAACGTAGCGTTTATAATAGACGAAAAATAAGATTATTTATACATATGGAACGAATTCGAAAACGGTTAGCATAAAAATTGAATGTTTCTGAAAAGTAGTTTATTGTGGATAGCATGCCTTTAGAAGTTTGCAAATTATCAAGAAGCACACGTAGTATAATATGCAGAGAAACCGATTATGCAATTCCAAATAAAGGTGATTGTGTTTCACAGAAAATGCATTATTACGGGTATAAAATTCATGGGTTTGCTCAGGGGAAGGAGTCTTTCAAAGTGTGGATATTAGTACTGTATAAGTGTATGAAATTCATTGTCTTAAAGATGTAAAACAGCAGTTTAAAAATTGTTCACTCTTAGGTGATAAAGGATTTTTATCCGCACAATACCAATTCGATTTGTTTACATCGCACAATATATAGCTAGAAGTTACTATGAGAACAAGTTAAAAAAAATATAAAGATCAACCTTTTGTAATTCGTAAATACAGAAAAAGGATAGAAACGTTATTCTCTCAATTATGCGACCAGTTCAAGATTAGAAAAAATAATGCTAAAAGCTTTTTAGGGTTTAAAACAAGGATACTATCAAAAATACTAACGCTCACTATTATTCAAACAATAAACAGAAACCAAAATAGAAATATTAACAACTTAAAAATTAACTAAATATACTACGGGTTAATAGACTATCTGCCAACTAATCGTGTCAGAAAAATATTCTTTTAAACTTAATTCTCTCTATTGACAGACTGTTTTTAAACGTTTAAAAATCAGTTGTATTATTTTTATCAAATCAAATTTACTTTTAAATTCTCGTTTACCTTGGCTTAAATGAGGTAGAATAAATTGTTTTATCTTATACTCACTAATGATTACCAGATGATTACTTATTTTTTTCGCAATCCAAATTTGATAATTTTCTCGAAACTTTTTTTATTTAATTTGTTTAAATAAGTTTAAAATTAAAGCTTTTTTTAATACAAACTTCATTTCATGAAAAAAGCTCTCCAAATGAAGAGCTTTCTATATTATTTTCGAAAATTTATTTTTTTGGTTGAGGAGGAAATTTAGCAAGAATTTCTTCAATTGCTTTCGGGATTCTTTCTGCTTTAGCACTGATATTACTCAAATTAAGATCAGAACCAACACCCTGCCAAACCAATATATTACGTTTATCATCAATAATGTCTATTACAATTGTTCCTGCTTGATAAGAAGAAACGCTATTTCCGCCGTAATATCCTCCATAGTAACCATAAGGTCCGTAGCCCCAATTGTTATTATTTACAGAAATTTGTTCTTTAGAACTTGTCAATAAATTAATGACTAAGTCTGCATCAGAACTTACTTTTGTAAATCCTTTTGTAGCCATTTGTGCATCAATTGCTTTAATTAGTCGATTCTTATCCAAATCGTTAACCTTTAACTTATCTAATCCTTTTTGGTGAAAAGTATAAGTTTTATATGATGCAAAATTTGATGATCTGTCGTAATCTGTACTTACTTGAACTGTTCCACAGCTTGTTACAAATAATGACAACAAAATTATAAAAATAAAGTGTATAATTTTCATGACCTTGATTTTTTATTTAAAACTACAATTATCATTCCTAAATGTAAAGGTAAATAAAAAAAAGAAGCTCAAAATATCTGAACTTCTTTTTAACTAATATTTACAATATTATTTTGCTAATTCTAACTCTTTAATTTTTACTTCAACAATTCCATTGTGATTGATTCTAACCAAATCTACAATTTGTGTTTCGTTGACTAATTCAGGATTAAAATCTGTCTGAACTTTCACATAATTCTCTGTAAAACCAAACATTTTTCCATCTTTATTATCATGTTCCCACAATACTTTCTGAGTCGAATTTAATTGAGATTGATAAAAAGCTTGACGTTTTTTCTCCGATAAAATACGTAACATTTTACTACGACGTTTACGTTCTCCTTGATCAACAACTCCTTCAAATTCGATAGCTTCTGTATTATCTCTTTCCGAATAAGTAAATACATGTAAATGGCTAATTGGTAATTCGTTTAAGAAATTATATGTTTCCATAAACAATTCTTCTGTTTCACCAGGGAAACCAACAATTACATCTACACCAATACACGCATTTGGCATCACTTCGCGAATTTTTGTTACACGATCTAAATAAAGATTAGATAAATAACGACGTTTCATTTTCTTCAAAATCTCATCGCTACCAGATTGCAATGGAATATGGAAATGTGGAACAAATCGATTACTTTTTGAAACAAAATCAATTGTTTCATTTTTTAATAAATTTGGTTCAATAGAAGAAATTCTGATTCGTTCTATCGCATCAACTTGATCCAATTCTTGCACCAATTCCAAGAAAGTATGTTCGTGTTTTTTATTCCCGAATTCACCTTTCCCGTAATCACCAATATTTACACCCGTTAACACGATTTCTTTAATTCCTTTTTGTGCAATCTCATTCGCATTTTTGATAACATTTTCAACTGTATCCGAACGCGAAATTCCACGAGCCAAAGGAATTGTACAATACGTACATTTATAATCGCAACCATCTTGCACTTTCAAAAAAGCACGCGTACGATCACCAATTGAATAAGAACCAACGTAAAAGTCGGCTTCTTCAATCTCACAAGAATGTACAATTGT
Source organism: Empedobacter sp. UBA7494 (assembly GCF_002478465.1). Lineage (NCBI taxonomy): Bacteria > Pseudomonadati > Bacteroidota > Flavobacteriia > Flavobacteriales > Weeksellaceae > Empedobacter > Empedobacter sp. UBA7494. The sequence goes on along the minus strand of NZ_DLOC01000084.1, from coordinate 18,241 downwards.
TTCTTCTTTTTTATTGATATCGTCTAAATATTCAGCAATATTGAATTTTTCTGCAGCTCCTAAAACCAAATCAACACCTTCCATTTCCGCAATTTCTTGCGGTTTCAACTGCGCATAACAACCTACAACGACAACAAAACCTTCTGGATTTGCTTTCATTGCATTTTTCACAATCGTTCTGCACTCTTTGTCTGCATTTGCGGTTACCGAACATGTATTGATTACGTACACATTCGCAGAATCTGTAAACTCAACCTTCTGATATCCATTATCTTTCAAGTTTCTTGCGATCGTCGAAGTTTCAGAAAAATTAAGTTTACATCCCAATGTATGAAATGCAACTGTTTTAGTTTGATTATTCATAGCTGCAAATTTAAGAAATTATCCATAGTTTTGAAACATAAATAAATCAGCTATTCAAAATGACTAAATACTTTATCTACATTATGTTATTCGTTTCAATATTTTCGTGTTCTAAGAAAATTGAAATCGATGAAAACAAAGTATTTAAACTAAATCGTTACGATAATATTTCTTCTTTAGATCCGATTAATGCGCGAACACAAGCCAATACGTGGGCTTGTAATTTGATGTACAACAGTTTAGTGAAGATTGATAATCAATTACAAATTCAACCTGATATTGCAAAATCTTGGACAATTTCAGAAGATGGAAAAACGTATTCTTTTACTTTGAGAAATGATGTTTTTTTTCATAAACATGAAGCTTTCGGAAAAGATTCGACTCGAATTGTAACGGCTTCAGATTTCGAGTATAGTTTTAATCGTTTAAAAGATCCGAAAGCTGGAGGTTCTGGAGGTTGGATTATGAATAATATTGATTCATATAAAGCGATAAATGATACACTTTTTGAAATTAAATTAAAAGAGGCTTATCCTGCATTTTTGGGATTAATTTCGATGAAATATGCTTCGGTTGTTCCGAAAGAATTATTCAAAAATGGAAACGATGAATTCTTGAAACATCCAATTGGTACAGGCCCTTTTCAATTTAAGATTTGGGAAGATAATGTGAAAATGGTTTTTAGAAAAAATCCAAAGTATTTCGAGTTTGATGAAAAAGGACAACGTTTACCATATTTAGAAGCGGTTAATTTATCATTTTTACCAGAGAAAAATTCAGAATTTTTAGAATTAATCAAAGGTAATTTGGATATGATGGCAGATTTGGATCCTTCTTATAAAGATGAAATTTTAAATCCAATCGGAGATTTGAATCCAAAATATTCAAATATTTTAACGATTCAAAAAGTTCCTTATTTAAGTACCGTTTATTTATGTTTTTATCTTGATGCGCCCAATGCAGTTGATTTGAAATTGCGTCAAGCATTAAATTATGGAGTTGATAAAAACAAAATCATCAAATATATGATGAAAGGTCAAGCTTTTGAAGCAGATGGAGGTTTCATTCCGAAAGGTTTACCAGGTTATTCGCCAGAAAGTGGTTACAAATATTCTCCCGAAAAAGCACGTGAACTAATCAATAGCTATAAAAAAACGAACGAAAAAATTGTACCAATCGAGCTGACAACTGTGCAAGAATATGTAGATGTTTGTGAATATATTGCGGCAGAAATGGCAAAATTAGGCTTACCAATAAAAGTGAATGTTGTACCTGGACCAACGATGCGCGATGGAAAAGCAACGGGAAAATTTACGTTGTTCCGCGCAAATTGGGGAGCAGATTATCCAGATGCCGAAAACTTTTTGTCTTTATATTATTCGAAAAACTTTGCGCCAGAAGGTCCAAATTATTCACATTACAAAAATGGTGAATTTGATAAAATGTATGAACAAGCATTTTTGACTAATAATTCAGACGAACGTGCCAAAATTTATCAAAAAATGGATGCATTGATGATGCAAAACGCTCCAATTTTGCCATTATTTTATGATCAAACGACGTTATTTTTGAATAAAAAAGTTAAGAATTTTTCGATGGGACCTATCAAATTATTAGATTTAACGAGAGTTTATAAAGAATAATTCTTTTGACATTTCTCAAAAAGTTTGAACATCTTTTAAAAAAATCTAAATAATATTTCATTTTATTTCACGACATTAGATAATTGTTAACTTATTTGAAATAATGGGTTTTCTCTAACGTTTGAAATCAACAATTTAAAAGAAATTATTTCAGAAATATAGGCGTTAAACCGAGTTTTTTTAGATATATTTGACACCAAATTTTTAATCAAAATCATTTAAATTTTTACTTATGAAAGTAAGACAACTTTTCGTAGTAGGATCTATCGTTACTCTTGTTGCAATTGGAGTAATCTCTTATTTTTGGCCAGGTATCTTATGGTCTTTAATAATTATTCTTCCTTTGATTGCTTTAGGATTTGCAGATATCTCGCAAACAAAGCACGCTATCAGAAGAAACTTTCCAATTATTGGACATGGACGTTATTTGTTAGAAAGTATTCGTCCAGAAATTATGCAATACTTTGTTGAAACGGATACTGAAGGAAAGCCTATTGACCGTTTGATGCGTAGTATGGTGTATCGTCGTGCAAAAAATGTAATTGACACAGTTCCTTTTGGAACGCAATTAGATGTTTATGAACCAGGATATGAGTGGTTAAATCATTCGATGTATGCTGGAAAAATCAAACATGCTGATGATCCACGTGTAAAAGTTGGTGGAAGTGAATGTAAACAACCTTATTTAGCAAGTTTATTAAACATTTCTGCAATGTCTTTCGGTTCGTTAAGTGAAAATGCTGTATTAGCGATGAACAAAGGTGCTAAATTAGGAAATTTTGCGCACAATACAGGTGAAGGGGGAATTTCTCCATATCACTTACAGCCAGGTGGAGATTTGATTTGGCAAATTGGTACAGGATATTTTGGTTGTCGTGCTACTGATGGTGGTTTCGATCCAGATAAGTACGTAGAACGCGCTACTTTACCAAATGTAAAAATGATTGAGTTAAAAATTTCTCAAGGTGCAAAACCAGGTCACGGAGGAATTTTACCAGCAAATAAAAATACTCCAGAAATCGCTAAGATTCGTGCTGTAGAACCATATACAACTGTTGATTCTCCTCCATCTCATTCAGCTTTCTCTGATGCAGAAGGAATGTTACATTTCATCAAACAATTAAGAGAATTATCAGGTGGAAAACCAGTTGGTTTCAAATTGTGTATAGGGATTAAACGTGAGTTTATCGAAATTTGTGAAGCAATGATTAAAACGGGTATCAAACCAGATTATATCGCAATTGACGGTGGTGAAGGTGGAACTGGAGCTGCTCCTGTAGAGTTCTCTAACTCTCTAGGTATGCCTTTGTTAGATGGTTTAGCTTTCGCAGTTGATACTTTACGTGGTTATGGTCTTAAAAAAGATATTCGTGTTGTAGCTTCTGGAAAAATTATTTCTTCTTTCCACATTGCTCGTGCAATGGCGATTGGTGCAGATTTAGTTTATTCGGCTCGTGCTATGATGATGGCTGTAGGATGTATCCAAGCTTTACAATGTAATACAAATACATGTCCAGTTGGTGTTGCGACCCAAGATCGTGAATTGATGAAAGGGTTAGATGTAGAAGATAAAGCAACTCGTATGTATAATTTCCACAAGAAAACAATGCATATATTATCTGAATTAATTTCTGCAACAGGTGTTAAATCTCACAGAGATTTCAATCGTTCTCACGTAAATTTACGTATCGACAATACGCGTATTATGTCTTATGATCAATTGTACCCAATTGTAGAAGAAGGTGCATATGTAGGAATGTCTGTAGAAGATGTTTTACAAGAAATTAGAATTCGTACATTAAGTAAAGTGAATTAATCAATTTCATATAATAGTAAAAAAGCAATCCAATTGGATTGCTTTTTTTATTCAAGAATATTCCGTAAATATTGAGACGGTCGAAAAACTGTATGTTCCAAAAAAACATCCGAAAAAGTCTTTCTTTAATTAAAAACCAGTCTTTTATTATATATTTTTTTAGATTTGGTTCATAGGCAAATCGTTTCAAAAGATGATTAATTCTCAGTTCGTTGGTTGTTATTTTAATTTTTTATACTCAACGCACCTGAAGGACATTGATGAACTTGTTTGATAAGTTCGTCACTACTTGCATTTTTTGGCTTTAGCCAAGGTTTTTCTTTCGGATTATATACATTTGGAAGTAGTTTTACGCAAATACCTACATGTTGACATAATTCAGGCTTCCAGATTATAGTGATTTCTCCGTTTGTATATTCGTGTTGACTCATTTTGATATTTTAGATGAATTGAAGTTACTTAAAAATTTTAAATATTCAACGTTAAAATAATCTTAGTTCCAATATTTTGGGTACTCTCAATTCGCATTTTAATGTCAGCTATTTTAGCTAACTGTGTCGCGATATTTAGTCCTAATCCAGAACCAGAAATATGGAATGTTGAATCATTTTGAATACGGAAAAATCGTTCTTGAACAAATTTTAAATCTTCTTGATTCATTCCAATTCCATTGTCTTCAAAAATCAATTCATAAGAATTGTTCTCGATGTTAGAAAGAATTGTTATTTGACCTTTTAAGTTAGAATATTTTATAGCATTTGATAAAACATTATCTATAATAATCTCAAAAAATTCTTGGTAATTATCAATTTCACAAGTTTGAAGTTGTTCTGTATCGACAGAAATTTGTTTTTCTTGTAATAAAACATCAAAACGTTCAATTGATTTTAAAACTTCGGTTTTTAGCTCAAATAAAGAAGTTTTCAACTCTAAACTATTATTTTCTACACGAGAAATCAACAAAAATTGCTCTACCAAACGATCCAAACGATTCACTTGTTTCAATGTGTAATCTATTTTTTCATTGTATTGCTCAGGCGTGCGTTCGTGTCGAATCAAAATTTCCAAGGTTCCTTTTATAATCGCCAAAGGTGTTCGAAGTTCATGTGAAGCATCAGCCGAGAACTGTTTAGCTTTTAAAATTTGAAACTCTAATCGATCTAAAAGTGAATTTATTGTCGCTGAAAGTTGAAATAATTCATCTTTATTTTTAGGTAATTGAATGCGTTCTGAAAGATTATTTTCGGTGATCGATTGCGCTGTATGAATAACATTGAAAACAGGTTTAATCGATTTAGCCGCAATAAAACGAGCTAAAAGAAACGTCAATAAAACCGAAATAGGAAAGATAATAAGTAAGGCGGTTTTTAAATAATCTAATGCTAATTGATTGTGTTTTGTAGAAACGCCTATTACTAAATAACCAACAACTTCGCCATGATGAATCAATTTTGCTTGAGAAATTAATAACTGAATTGAATTATATTCAGCATAAAATGGCTTGTTTTCTGGTTCTTCATTGTTCCAATCCAATTGATTTTGAACCATGTTTGGAGAACTTTCAACTAAGTTGAAATTTTTATCATAAATTGAGATAAAAACAGGATTCAGCGCAATGTCTGTATGTTCTACTTCTTCCCATTCGCGCGGTTGAACGAAGTTTTCTAATGTAGGTTCGTGTAAAACATAATCGACGTGACTGTTAATTTCTTCCTCCAACGTTTCGTACATTGTTTTGTTAATTCCCCTATTTACAACAAAGAAAATTAACCCAAAAATAATGAGTAAAACAGCAGAAAATAAAATGCTGTAAAAGGTTGCAATTCTATTTTTTACAGATAATTTTTTAAACATCGTTTGTTATATAACCCACGCCACGAATAGTATGTAAGCGCGGATCGTCTTTTTTTAGATTTAATTTTTTACGAATCGCGTTAATAAAAACATCAATTACACTTGTATCGTATTCAAAGTGAATGTCCCAAACGTTTTCAATGATTTCTTTGCGTGTACAAATTCGGTTTTTATTTTTGAAAAGGTAAGCTAAAAGTTGAAATTCTTTTAATGTTAATTCAACTAAATTATTGTCTAAAAAAGTCTGATGTGTTTCTGGATTGATTGAAATATTTCCGAAATTTAAAAGATTATTCGATTCATTTTGACGAAGATAAACGTTTATTCGCGCTACTAATTCATTAAAATCAAACGGTTTTTTGATGTAATCATTTGCACCAGCATTCAAACCTTCAATCGTATCTTGAACTGTATCTTTCGCTGTAATGAAAATAATGGGTGTTTTTTGGTTCATATTTTCAGAATTTCGGATTGCTTTACAAACGTCTAATCCAGAAATATTTAACATCATCCAATCCAATAAAATAACATCAAATTTCTGGTTATTTATTTTCACTAAGGCATCTTCACCACTTAAACAGTGCGTTGGCGATAAATTTTCTTCTTCTAAACCTTGAAGCATAAAATTGGCAATTCCCAATTCATCTTCAACAATTAAAACTTTTGGTTTGTTCATTTTCTAATTCGGAACAATAACATTCAAAGCATTCGGAACAATCGAAACTTCAATAGAATTTTGGTTAAAAATAACGGCTTCACCATCAACTTGAGCAATTGTTTTTGGTTGTTTGGAATTGAATTTTACTGAATTGACTTGCAATACTTTTGCTTGCTTCATTTTTTCAATTCGTTTTCCTAAAACATTAGCCGAAAACTGAATTTGTTGTATAAAATTAAGCTTTTTTACTGCAAGAAAGTCTAATTTTCCATCATTTAATTTTGCATTGGGTGAAAATGAGATGCCGTAACCCGCTTCGTTAGAGTTAGAGCAGAACACAAAATAAAAATCATCATCTAATATATGTTCATTGTCTAATTTGATGCTAAATTTTTTCGGTTGAAAGTTAAAAATTGCTTTTGTACTGGCAGTTACATATCCCAAAAAATTTCTGGTTTTGGTTTGCGCATAATTGTTAATTACATCTGCATCAATTCCCAATCCCATATTGCTAAAAAAGTAATTTTCGTTGATTTTTCCTGCATCAATTTTATTGATTTTTGCATTCAAAATCGTCTCAAAAGCTTTTTCTGTGGTTTTAGGAATGTGTAAATTCGCCGCTAATCCATTTCCGGAACCAATCGGAATAATCCCCAATGTAACATTGCTGCCAACCAAGGCTTGAGCGATTTCGTTTATCGTTCCATCACCGCCACAAGCTACGATTATATTAGGATTTTTTGTCAGAACTTGATTTGTAATTTCAGTTGCGTGACCAATACTTTCAGTCAAAAATGTTTCGAATTCAACATTTTTTTGACTAAAATAGTGTTGAATTTCAGTTTCAATCATTCGTCCTTTTCCCTTTCCAGCAATAGGATTGATGATAAAAATGATTTTATTTTTCATTTAATAAATGATTGCTAAATAAATAATCGGCTGTTTGATAATTAGATATGATAGAACGCTCGAAAATAGAATCGATTTTCGTATCAATTAAATTTTTATCAATCCATTTGTATTGATTGATTTTCTTTTGATCGGATAAAATCGAAACATCTTCGCCTTTTTTCATTCCCAATTTAATATACGTACCAACAAAAGAACGCGATTTGTATTGCGGATCAAAAATATCTTTTCCATAAAATTGAGATGTATATTTCCAATTGAACAACGAAAATAACGTTGGGAAAATATCAATTTGAGAAACTTCTTTTGTGACATTTTCGTTTGTGTGCGATTTTAAATTATAGATAAATGCCGGAATGTGATGGTTTTTTACATCAATTGCATCTTTGCCCGCGCTACTTGCACAGTGATCGGCAATAAACACAAAAACGGTATTGCTGAACCAAGGTTTTGTTTTCGCTTTTGCAATTAAATCTCCAATTGCATAATCGGCATATTTTACAGCTCCAGGACGACCAGTTCCAGACGGAATATCAATTTTTCCATCTTCGTACGTATAAGGTTTGTGGTTTGAAGTTGACATTACGAAAGCAAAAAATGGTTGTTTTGTTTTGTATTTTTCATCTGCAACTTTGATCACTTTTCTGTAAATATCATCATCTGCAATTCCCCAAGCATTCTCAAAAGTAACTTCATCATCATTAATATTGTATCGATTAGTATTGATTTTATCACTCAAAACGCTACCACGACCGCGATCGTAAATGTCAAAACCATTTCCACCATAAAACGCATTCATATTGTCAAAATATCCATCGCCACCATAAAAGAACATATTGTGATAACCTTTTGCTTTGAAAACATTCGAAATGGTATATAAATTTTGATTATCAACACGCTTTACAATACTGTTTCCAGGCGTAGGAGGAATTGATAATGTAACAGCTTCCATTCCACGAACAGTACGCGTTCCGTTGGCAAACATATTCGAAAAATAAATGCTGTTATTTGCAATATCATTAAGGTTTGGAGTGATTGATTTTCCGTTGAATTGCTCTTGCAAAAATGAAGCGCTCATACTTTCCATTAACACAAAAATCACGTTTGGTTTTTGTTCTGGTTGTGATGGATTACTCGCTAAAATTGTTCTTCGTATTGGATTTTTGAATTGTTGATCGAAAACAGTTTTCGAATCTTGCAATTCAGATTTCATTACAGCAAAAGCATCTTCAATCGGAATAGATTTATAATGTTCATCATATTTTAAATGATTATTTCGGAAAGCAGAAAAGAAAGAAAAAATTCCGGCTTTAGAAATTTCGTTGTTGTATCGGTTTTCTGAAGTTGAACTACTATCATTATTTAAAAGAAACAATGAGCCAGCCGCAAGTAGTAAATTGAACACAAAAACGCCAACTTTTTGGCTTGTTTTTGGTTTGTTATGGAATGTGTTGTAAAAGAAGTAACCTTTTTTTGTTGCGAAAATTGTCAAGCCTGTAATTAAAACAATTCCGCTAATTAAAACAGGTAATGGATATGATTCTTGAATATTTTTAACAACTTCGTACGTATAAATTAAATAATCGACCGCAATAAAATTGAATCGACTTTTGAATTCGTCCCAAAATGTAATTTCGGCAAAAAATGTGAAATAAATGATTACCAAATACAATGTATAAACGAAATACACGAAAATTCGATCAAATAATGAATTGACGAATTTGTTGGGTAAAATCATAAAATAAAATGACAAGAATAACGTGAAACAGCTTACAACACTAATGTCGTACACTAATCCGTAAAAAATAGTGTGTAACAACGAACCAATATTCCAGTCGAAATCACTTTTTACCCAAATCGCAAAAATTAGGCGTAGAATAAATGAAATTAGAATAAATAACGAACTGAAAAATAGTAAAATACTGTAACGTCCTTTTAAATTATTTGTAAACATTTTGTTTTTGAATTATTGTTCAAATGTCTTGATATTTAATAGATTATTAACATGAAAAAGTGAATCTTAAGCGAATCTTAAGTTTGCGATTCTTGAATGAAAGATAGAGGCAGAAAACGTTAATAATTCGTGAAAAAATGGTTTTGATTAGAAATAGTTGTAAATTTGTAATTGGTTTATAAAGTAGGTATAATGGAAGAGATATTAATCAATGAAAAAGAAGAAAAGTTTTTAACATATTGGGAGAAAAGATTCTCTACAATTTTTAAAGACAATACAAGTTGGACAACTTTGTTTATGACAGTTAACAAAGCTACTTTTCCAGATTCATTAAATATAGAAACATTTTGCAAAAAGTTTATGCAAGATTTTAATATGAAATTATCATATAAATATGATGAATCAGACAACGAATACGATTTGACAATTACAAGATAATTACTAAAAACAGAAAATCCTTATCAATTTTGAGAAGGATTTTTTTGTTATAAAATGGGACATTTGATTGATAATCATGCTTAAATTTTAAGAAAAATATCTAACCCAAAAATTAAATAAAATATTGTTGATTTAGATTTGATTTTACTAATTAAAATGTTTAATTTTGCAGTTCACTTTTAAAGGTGATTTAGTTTTTAAAGTTTACAACATTTGTATAGCTCATAATAAGGTTGAGCGTCTCTACGGCAGACCATAAAAAATTGCCACTACAAATGAATTTTTTTTCTACAAAATGAGTCTTGAACCACTCTCGTTAGAAAATAGTTTGTTTGTTGATGTAGATGATACAAATGGTTTAAACACATTAAACCAAATAGTACAGCAAACAATACAATGAACCAAAGACTTTTCATTCAGAAGAAATCGAATTTTGACGTTATCAGTCAGAAGACTACAATAGAACTCAAAAACCTTGTACCTACAATTGTGTGCAAGGTTTTTGTTATTTATGATCTATTTAATATAGAAGAAAGCCAATTACAAGAGGTTCAAAATAAGGTGTTTGTTGATCCTGTGACAGATTTTGTTTTTAAATACGTAGAAGACGCAGTTAACGAAAGCATTCCTTCTTCTAAAAACTATTTTGCAACCGAATTTTTACCAGGTCAATACAATCAACGCGATGATTCTTCGGAACAATGTTTAGTGTTGATGAATGTTGAAAATGTAACCGTAAAATCTGGTTTATTATATGTTTTCAATGATGATTTGTCTGCGGAAGATTTAAAGAAAGTAAAAGATTACTTAATCAATCCAATTGAGTCGCGCGAGAAAGATCTTTCAAAAATGGAAATTCCAGCAAATCCACAAGCTACAGAAGTTCCAATTATTGAAGGTTTTATTTCTGCTGACGAAAATAAACTACAAGAAATTTACAACCAATTCGGATTATCATTAGAAATGGATGATTTAGTTTTTATTCAAGACTATTTCAAATCAATCAATCGTAATCCAACCGAAACTGAGTTAAAAGTTTTAGACACATATTGGTCTGATCACTGTCGTCATACAACTTTTGAGACAGAGATTACAGATGTTCAATTTAATTCTAAATTTAACGAAACACTTCAAAAAACATTCGATTATTACCAACAAGTTCGTCAAGAATTAGGAACTACAAAACCAATTCGTTTGATGGATTTAGCAACTGTTATGGGAAAATATCTTTCTCGTACAGGAGTTGTAAAAAATATAGATGTTTCAGAAGAAATCAACGCGTGTTCTATTGTCGTTCCAATCGATGTAGATGGTGTTGAAGAAGAATGGTTATTACAATTCAAAAACGAAACACATAATCATCCAACAGAAGTTGAGCCATTTGGTGGAGCTTCGACATGTGTTGGTGGAGCAATTCGCGATCCTTTGAGTGGACGTTCTTACGTTTTCCAAGCTATGCGTATTACAGGTGCTGCAAATCCTTTAGAAAAAATTGAAGATACGTTACCAGGTAAATTACCACAACGTAAAATCTCTAAAGAAGCAGCAAACGGATACAGTTCTTATGGAAATCAAATTGGTTTAGCGACAACTTTTGTGAAAGAAATTTACGATGAAGGATACAAAGCAAAACGCATGGAAGTTGGTTTTGTGGCTGGAGCTGTAAAAAAAGAATATGTTCGTCGTGAAGAACCCGTTTCAGGTGACCGAATTATTTTATTAGGTGGAGCAACAGGTCGTGATGGAGTAGGTGGAGCATCAGGTTCATCTAAAACACACGATGGTTTAAAATTAGACGATTTATCAGCAGAAGTTCAAAAAGGAAATGCAATTGTTGAACGTAAAATTCAACGTTTATTCCGTAATCCAGACGTTTTAGCATTAATCAAAAAATGTAACGATTTTGGTGCGGGAGGTGTTTCTGTTGCAATTGGTGAAATTGCACGAGGAATTAATGTTGATTTAGATTTAGTTCCATTGAAATATGCTGGATTAAACGGAACAGAATTAGCGATTTCTGAATCTCAGGAACGTATGGCTGTTGCGGTTGAGGCAAAAGATGTGGAAACATTTATAGCATTAGCAAAAGAAGAAAACCTTGATGCGACTTGTGTTGCAGAGGTAACGGGAGATGATACAATGACTTTGGTTTGGAAAGGAACAAAAATTGTTGAATTAGACCGTAAATTTTTAGATACAAATGGCGTTCGCAAACAAGCTAAAATCGAAGTTACGGACGAAGAATATACAAATCCTTTTGAGAATAAAGCCTTCAATAAAGAAGCTTTTATTGCAATGATGCAAGAGTTAAATCATGCGTCGCAAAAAGGTATGGTAGAAATGTTTGACAATAACGTTGGACGTTCTACTATTTTGAATGCTTTTGGTGGACAAACAATGGATACACCAGAAGATGTTTCGGTACAAAAATTCCCAACAGACGGATTTACAAATGCAGTTTCTATTGCTTCATTTGGTTACAATCCTACAATTTCTCGTTGGTCAAATTATCACGGAGCTTATTTTGCGGTAATTGATTCGATGACAAAAATTGTTGCTGCTGGCGGAAATTACGCTGATATTCGTTTAACTTTTCAAGAATATTTTGAAAAATTACGTGATGAAGCTACGCGTTGGGGAAAACCATTTGCGGCCTTATTAGGAACGATTGAAGCACAAAAACAGTTCGGAATTCCTGCAATTGGAGGTAAAGATTCGATGTCTGGTTCTTACCAAGATATTGATGTTCCGCCAACGTTGATTTCTTTTGCAGTTGCACCTTCTTTGGCTAAAAAAATTGTACAAGGAACTTTAGTTGAAAAGAATTCTAAACTTTCAGTTTTTATTCCAACATTAACAGAAGATTATTTAATCGACGAAGCAAATACAAAAGCTATTTTTGATTTTATCGGAACAATTAATGCTGATGTAAAATCAATGATGACGGTTAAATTTGGTGGAATTGCAGAAACTGTAGCGAATATGGCTTTTGGCAATGAAATCGGATTTGAAATCAAGACTGATTTAGATTTAGCAAAATATTATCCAGCTTCGATTGTAATTGAACATTCAGATGATTTAAATATTCCTGTTGAAATTGCTCAAAATTATCATGTTTTAGGTCAAACAAATGATTCAACTTCATTCAACTTTAATGGAGAAGAAATTAATTTGAAAGAATTAAAACAACAATGGAAAGAAACATTCAATTCATTGTTTCCATATAAATCAACTACTGAAACAGTTGTTGAAGAAAAAGATTTAAAAGCAGAGCAAATTTGTTTTGCCTTCGCAGATCATAAAGTAGAAAACCCAAAAGTTTTCATTCCAATTTTCCCAGGAACAAATTCAGAGTATGATTCAGCAAAAGCGTTCCGTAGAGAAAGAGCTATTGTTTCGACTTTGCCTTTCCGTAATTTAACACAACAAGATGTTGAAGAATCAGTTGTTGCTTTTGTAAATGAAATCAATCAAGCCAATATTTTCTTTGTACCAGGAGGTTTTTCAGCTGCTGATGAGCCAGATGGATCAGGTAAATTTATTGCAACGGTTTTACGTAATGAGAAAATCAAAAATGCAATTCACAATTTATTAGAGCGCGATGGATTGGTTTTAGGAATCTGTAATGGTTTCCAAGCATTGATTAAATCAGGATTATTGCCTTATGGACGTATTCAAGATTTAGAAGAAGATACACCAACATTAACGTTCAACGAAATTGGTCGTCACATTACACAATTAGCGAAAGTGAGAGTGAATAAATCGCATTCACCTTGGTTAAAAGGAATGGAGGGACAAGAATTCTGGATTCCATTTTCCCATGGAGAAGGTCGTTTCGTTGCAAATGAGGTTGAATTAGAGAAGTTAATTGATAAAGGACAAATTGCTACTCAGTTTGTTGATTTGGACGGAAAATTAGCTGGAAAAATGCCTTATAATCCAAATGGATCTACGTTTGCGGTAGAAGGAATTGTATCGCCTTGTGGAAAAGTTTACGGGCGAATGGGACATCCAGAGCGTTACGAAGAAGGATTATTCAAGAACATTCCAGGAAATGGATATATGAATATCTTCAAAAATGCGGTGGAGTATTTTAGAGGGTAGATTATAGATATGAGATATTAGAAGTTAGATATTAGAAAATTTAACTTCTGAAAAATTAAATAAAAAATGTCATTTCGAGCTTGTCGAGGAATCTAAAAAGATTTTTCATTACGCCAAGGCTTCATTCAGAATGACAATTGAAGAATAAAGTTTGAGTCATCCTGAACTTGTTTCAGGAAGTCATCTTAAAAAAGTGAGAAGCTGAACTGGATTAAGCTCGACATTGAAAATAAAATAAGGAATTTTGAAGTTAGAAATAAGGTAGGAGAAAAAAATCTAAATATCTAACATCTAAATACTAAAAAAAAAAAAACAAACAACAAACTAATACCAATTTCGATCCTGAACCAATCGAAATTAATCTCGAAAGTTAACCTTGAACAAGTTAATTTTCAAAACAAACAACAAACACGAAGTGGACTTTTTCATTTCAAACAAAACAAAAAAAAACGATGTAATGAAGTTAGAAACTAGAAATTAGAAGTTATATGAATTTTAACTTCGAATTTTGAAAATCGAGCTTCGAAAAAAACAAACAACGATGAGCTTAACAAAAAAAGACTTCATTTACGAAGGGAAAGCAAAACAAGTTTACTCAACAGAGGAGGCAGACAAAGTAATTGTGTATTACAAAGATGACGCGACTGCATTTAATGCACAAAAGCGTGGAACTGTTGAGGACAAAGGAGAAATGAACAACAAAATTTCGACTTTAATTTTCAACTATTTGATTGAAAAAGGAGTTAAAACTCATTTCATCGAGCAGTTGAATGATCGTGAGCAATTGGTGAAAAAAGTATCAATTATTCCAATTGAAATGGTTGTGCGCAACTATGTAGCTGGGTCTATGGCTCAACGTTTAGGATTAGAAGAAGGAGCGAAATCTCCAGTTACAATTTTTGATATCTGTTATAAAAAAGATGAATTAGGAGATCCATTAATCAACGATCATCATGCGGTTTTATTAGGAGCTGCAACATATGATGAGTTAGATGAAATGTACACACAAACAGAAGTAATTAACGAAGCGTTGAAAGAATTGTTCTTAAAAGCTGGATTAATTTTAGCTGATTTTAAAATTGAATTTGGTAAAGATGTTGATGGTAATATCATTTTAGCTGACGAAATTTCTCCAGATACATGTCGTTTATGGGATGTTGAAACAGGAAAAAAATTAGATAAAGACCGTTTTCGTCGTGATTTAGGTGATGTTTCAGAAGCTTATCACGAAGTATATAATCGTTTGACAGAAGTTTTAAAATAAACATTTTTTTCATTCTATAATGATTGATAAAAAATTACATAAAAGCCAATTAAAAGCTGAATATTTAACGAATTTCTACGAAAGAAATTTATTAAAAAAATATGCAGCCGATACTGTGGATAGTGTAAACGAAGAATGTGGTGTTTTTGGGGTTTATTCGCCAAATAATATCAACACATATTCTATTGCACAGTTTGGTTTATTTGCGCTTCAACACCGTGGACAGGAAGCGTGTGGTGTTTCTTTCTTGAAAGATGGAAACATTAAAACGGTGAAAAAAACAGGATTGGTATTGGACGTTTTCAAAACAATGGAAGCCGAGATTGAAGAATACCAAGGAAATGCTGCGATTGGACATACACGCTACACAACTGCTGGAGGTGGAAGTCGTCGTAACATTCAGCCACTTTACACGTACAATATTTATGGAAAACCTCATTTCTCTATTGCTCATAACGGAAATTTAATTGAAGTTGAAGCATTAAGAGCTGAATTAGAAGCAGAAGGTTTACCATTTTTAGCAACTTCGGATACGGAGGTTTTATTACGTTCTATTCAAAAATATTCGCATTTAGATATTGTAGAAGCTATACAGAAAGGTACAGAAAAGGTAAAAGGAGCTTATTCGGTTTTGTTATTAGCGAATAATCAAATGGCAGCTTTTCGCGATCCAAATGGTATTCGTCCTTTATGTTTAGGAAAATTGGACGATGCCTATGTTTTCTGTTCAGAAACATGTGCATTAGACGCTGTCGGAGCTGAATTTATCCGTGATGTAGAGCCAGGTGAATTGATTGTTGTAAATGAACAAGGTTTGAAATCTTATTCATTAAATCAACCAACGCAGCGTAATATTTGTGCTTTTGAGTACATTTATTTTGCACGTCCTGACTCGAATATCGAAGGAAATGAAATCTACGATTTACGTGTAGAATCTGGTCGAAAATTATACGAACAATCTCCTGTTGCTGCCGATATTGTAATTGGTGTTCCAGATTCTGGGATCCCGTCTGCAATTGGTTATTCAGAAGCTTCGGGTATTCCTTACGAACCAATTTTGATTAAGAATCGTTATATGTCGCGTTCGTTTATCGTTCCTTCACAAGAAATGCGTGAACGTGTCGTCAACTTAAAATTGAATCCCATCAAAAATAAAATCAAAGGAAAACGTTTGGTTGTTTTAGATGATTCGATTGTACGTGGAACAACTTCGAAACTTTTAATCAAAATCTTAAAAGAAGCAGGAGCAAAAGAAATCCATTTCCGTTCTGCTTCGCCTCCAATTATTGCGCCTTGTTATTTAGGAATTGATATGCCTTCTAAAGCAGATTTAATTTCAGGAAATAAATCAATTAAAGAGGTTGAAGATTATTTGAATGTCGATTCGTTAGATTTCTTAACAGTTGATAATCTGATTGATTTATTAGGAAGTAAAGAACATTGTTTTGGATGTTTTACAGAAAAATATCCCGTAAATTATTCTAATGAAGAATGTAAAGAGGTGAAACCTTTGCATATAGATTAATAAGTTATACGAATTTCGAATCTCGTATTTCGAAAAACTAAATCATAATTAAAATGAGCAATACATATAAACAAGCCGGAGTAGATAAGGAAGAAGGTTATCAAACGGTATCGAAAATTAAAGATGCAGTTGCAGCAACACACAATTCAAACGTGTTGAATGGAATTGGAAGTTTTGGTGCATTTTACCAATTAGGAGGTTACAAAAATCCTGTTTTGGTATCTGGAACCGATGGTGTAGGAACTAAACTACGTGTGGCTTTAGATTCTAAAGTTTACGATACAGTTGGGATTGATTGTTTCGCGATGTGTGCAAATGATATTTTGTGTCATGGAGCAAAACCATTATTTTTCTTAGATTATTTAGCTTGTGGAAAATTAGATTCTGATGTCGCAGCAGAAATTGTAGGTGGAATTGCACAAGCGTGTAAAGAAACTGGAACAGCATTAATTGGTGGAGAAACAGCAGAAATGCCAGGAATGTACCAAGTTGGTGATTATGATGTTGCAGGATTTTGTGTTGGAGTAGTAGAACGAGATGAAATTATCGATGGTTCTAAAATAAAAGCTGGACAAGTAATTATTGCGTTACCATCAAGTGGTTTCCATTCGAATGGATTCTCTTTGGTTCGTAAAGTTTTCCCAGATTTTAACGAAGAATTTGAAGGTAAACCTTTGTTCGAAACATTATTAGTTCCAACAAAATTATATCAAAATGATATTTTCAAAATCAAAGATGCTGGAATCGAAATGTCTGGAATTGCTCATATTACAGGAGGTGGATTAATCGAGAATGTTCCTCGTATTATAAATGACGGATTAACTGCTGTAATAGAAAAAGCAAAAATAAATGTACCAACAGTGATGCAAGAATTAGCTAAACGCGGAGGAATTGCAGAAAACGAAATGTTTGGAACATTTAATATGGGTGTTGGAATGGTTGTCATCGTTGACCAAACTGATGCTGAAAAAGTATTGAATATTATTGATGGAAGTGCGTTGATTGGAGAAATTCAAGAAGGTGCTGACAAAATTATATTGAAATAGTAGATTAAATAGTTTAAAAAAGCCGGATAAGATTTCTTATCCGGTTTTTTTATTTTTTGGGGTTATTTGTTTTTGATTAAGATTGATCCTTGTTATAAAATTTTGTAGTTATTTTTCTTAAATAAAAAAGCTTAATTAAAATACAATAGCTTTTAAAGTTAATTCATTTTCTTTTTTTTAATTTATTAAGCATTTCCTCACCTCATTCAATCTTCGTATCTTTGCATTTCATTTAAAAAACTCCAAATTCACTCATAAGTTATGCAACAATCAAAGGCTTTGGCAATTCTAAAATCTGGTCGAAATGTATTTTTAACAGGTTCTGCGGGTGCCGGAAAAACTTATGTGTTAAATCAATACATTCAATATCTTAAACAATATGGCGTTCCTGTTGCTATAACGGCTTCTACGGGAATTGCTGCGACGCACATGAATGGTCAAACGATACATTCTTGGGCTGGAATTGGAATAAAAGATTATGTTTCTGATCGATATTTGGCTTCGCTTCGCGACAAGAAATATTTCCGTGATAAAATGGACAAAGTAAAAGTCTTAATTATTGATGAAATCTCGATGTTGCATCGAAATCAGTTGGATGCGGTTGATTATGTATTGAAATTTTTTAAACAAAACGATGAACCTTTTGGAGGTGTTCAAGTAATTTTTT
>NZ_DLOC01000088.1:0-4347 GCF_002478465.1 Empedobacter sp. UBA7494 | reverse complement strand
CTACAAGATATGAAAAATTGCCATATTTAGTGTTGGGCAAAAAGCACATAGTATTATTAAAATATAAATAAAATAAATAAACCCAAAAAAATCCGAGCCAACAACTCGGATTTTTGATAACTTATTTTTCTATTTCAATAAACCGCCTCAGCGATTCTTTTTGTATTTATAGAATTACTCATTGTATAAAAATGTAATCCAGGAACACCAAAATCGATTAACTCTTTACATTGTTGAATGCACCATTCAATCCCGATTTCCTTAATTCGTTCTTTATCTTTAGACTTCAAAACTTCCATTGCCAAAGCTTCTGGCAAATCCAAATAGAAATTTTGCGGAATCGACGTTAGTTGATTAAAAGTTGTCATAGGTTTTATACCCGGAATAATCGGAATATTAATATCCATTTCGCGACATTTTTTGACAAAATCAAAATATTTTTGATTATCGAAAAACATTTGCGTCACGATATAATCCGCTCCCAATTCCACTTTCTTTTTCAAATAATACAAATCCATTGCAAGATTTGGCGATTCGAAATGTTTTTCAGGATAACCCGCTACACCAATACAAAAATCCATTGCATGCGACTCTTGTAGCTCGTCGTCCAAATAATTTCCAGTATTTAAAGCCGTAATTTGCTCAATCAATTCTGATGCATGCGCATGTCCACCAACTTCTGGAACAAAAGATTTTTCCGATTTTATAGGATCTCCACGTAAAACTAAAAGGTTGTCAATTCCCAAGAAATTCAAATCAATTAACGCATCTTCTGTATCCTCTTTTGTAAATCCACCACAAATCAAATGCGGAATTGCATCTATCTTATAATGATTCTGTATCGCAGCGCAAATCGCAACTGTACCAGGACGTTTTCGCACCTGATAACGCTTTAATAAACCGTTTTCTTTCTGTTTGTAAATATACTCTTGACGATGATAAGTTACATCAATAAAAGCGGGATTTAACTCAACTAATGGATCTAAAGTTTTGAACGTCGCATTGACATCTTGCCCTTTCAAAGGTGGTAAAATTTCCACAGAAAACAACGGTTTTCCGTTTGCGCGTTCTATATGTTCGGTAACTTTCATTATTAATTTTATCGTTTAGCGAAGTTCGAATCTCGAATTTCGATTATATAATTTATTTTATAAGGGCGTTCCCTTCGGGCGGGCTTTTTGTTGCAATCTTTTTTGTTGATTTCGACTTCGTTCAATCAACAAAAAAGGATTTTCACTGCAATCCCTAACGCATTTTTTAATTTTGTTCTACGTTTGTTATCATGCTGAATTTATTTCTACATTTCATCCAAACTTGTGTAATTCTGAAACGAGTTCAGAATGCCTTTGTGTTTCTGTCATTTCGAGCTTGGGAGGAATATGAGATTTTTTATTTCGAAATGCTGTATTTAGAAAGACAAAATTTATTTTTGCTTAATGCTTTTACGCCAAATTAGGACTCAACCAACGTTCAGCTTTATCAAGTTCTATATTTTTACGTTTTGCAAAATCTTCAACCTGATCCATTTTTATTTTTCCAACTCCAAAATATTTTGCTTCTGGATTACCAAAATAATAACCAGAAACAGACGAAACAGGATACATGGCCAAAGAACTTGTTAACTCAATTCCAGCATTTTTCTCTACATCCAAGATTTTGAAAATTGTTTCTTTTTCTAAATGGTCAGGACATGCAGGATAACCAGGAGCGGGGCGAATTCCTTTATATTTTTCTGAAATTAATTCATCATTTGATAAAGTTTCATCTTTCGCATAACCCCAAATTTCTGTACGAACATATTTGTGCAAATATTCTGCATAAGCTTCAGCTAGACGATCGGCAATTGCTTTCACCATAATCGAATTGTAATCATCTAAATTTGTTTCGTAAGCTTTAGCAACTTCTTCAATTTCTTGACCAGCTGTGACAGCAAATGCACCGATATAATCTTGAATAGCTGAATCTTTTGGCGCAATAAAATCAGCAATCGAAATATTTGGTTGTTCTTTCGATTTTTTTGCTTGTTGACGAAGTGTGTAAAATTCTTCGATTTTGTTATCATTTTCATCAAACAACTCAATCGTGTCATCGTTTACCGTATTCGCTTTGAAAAGTCCAAAAACAGCTTTCGGTTTAGCTAAATTTTCAGCTTCAATTTTATTTAACATTGACAAAGCATCTACATATAATTCTTTGGCATTTGTTCCGACAATTTCATCTTCTAAAATCGCTGGAAATTTACCATGTAAATCCCATGTTTTGAAAAATGGAGTCCAATCTATAAAATCTCTTAATTCAGAAACTGTTGTTTGATGTGTAAAAACACCTAATTTATTTGGTTTAAAAGGTTTATTTTCTTCAAAATCAACTTTTAATTTGTTTTTTCGAGCATCTTCAATCGATAGATATTCCTTTGATACAGCGCGATTCAAGAAACCTTCTCTAATTTTTGTATAATCAGTAGTAGTTTCTGTTAGCAATTCCGCCTGTTGATTTCCAATCAATTTTTGACAAATCGTAACCGAACGCGAAGCATCTAAAACATGAATTGCTTTGTCATATTCTGGTGCAATTTTTACAGCTGTATGCGCTTTAGAAGTTGTTGCGCCACCAATCATCAATGGAATATCAAGATTAAGGCGTTTCATTTCTCTGGCAACATGCACCATTTCATCTAAAGATGGAGTAATCAATCCAGAAAGACCAATCACATCGACATTATTTTTTTGCGCTTCGTCTAAAATTGTTTCAGAAGAAACCATTACGCCTAAATCGATAATCTCGAAACCATTACAGCTTAAAACGACTGAAACAATATTTTTTCCGATATCGTGAACATCACCTTTTACAGTTGCCATCAAGATCTTAGAAGGCTCTTTGTCTGTTTTATTTCTAAGTTTTTCTTCCTCTAAAAATGGCGTTAAATAAGCAACAGATTTTTTCATTACGCGAGCCGATTTCACTACCTGCGGTAAGAACATTTTACCACTTCCGAAAAGATCTCCAACGACATTCATTCCGTCCATCAAAGGACCTTCAATAACACGTAATGGAGAACCAATTTTTTCCAAAGCTTCTGCAGTATCTTCGTCAATAAATTCTGTAATTCCTTTTACTAAAGAAATTTCAATACGCTTTTCCAAAGGTAATTCGCGCCAAGTATCATCTTTCTTTTTCTCTTTTGTAACACCTTTTAGATGTTCGGCAAAATCAATCAAACGCTCTGTTGCATCGTCACGTCGATCCAATAAAACATCTTCAACGTGCTCTAATAAATCTTTTGGAATATCATCGTAAATCTCAATCATTTCTGGATTGACGATTCCCATATCCATTCCGTGTTTGATGGCGTGATATAAAAACGCCGTGTGCATCGCTTCACGAACCGCATTGTTTCCACGGAAGGAAAACGAAACATTCGAAACTCCACCCGAAACTAACGCATGTGGAAGATTTTCTTTGATCCATTTTGTTGCATCAAAAAAATCGATGGCATTACGGCGATGTTCTTCCATTCCTGTTGCAACTGGGAAAATATTCACATCAAAAATGATATCTCTTGGATTGAAATTTACTTGATTTACCAAAATATCATACGAACGTTTTACGATTTCGATTCGACGTTCATAATTATCCGCTTGACCTTTCTCATCAAACGCCATAACCACTGTTGCAGCACCGTAACGTTTAATTTTCTTCGCATGTTCGATAAATAATTCTTCTCCCTCTTTTAAAGAAATTGAGTTGACAATCGCTTTACCTTGAACATTTTTTAGACCAGCTTCAATAATTTCCCATTTCGAAGAATCAATCATAATTGGAACTTTCGAAATATCAGGTTCAGAAGCAATCAAACGCAAATATTTTACCATAGAAGCTACACCATCAAGCATACCTTCATCCATATTGATATCGATAATTTGCGCGCCACCATCCACTTGGTCACGTGCAACCTGAAGTGCTTCTTCAAATTTTTCTTCTTTGATTAATCGCAAGAATTTTTTAGAACCAGTTACATTTGTACGTTCGCCAACGTTTACAAAGTTTGAATTTTCTCGTACAATTAAAGGTTCTAATCCAGAAAGTTGAATTTTTACGCCTGACATTGTTCACTAATTTTTCGAGGTTCGTATTCTTTTGCTAAATCTGCCATCAATTTGATATGATCTGGTGTAGTTCCACAACATCCACCCAAAATATTAACCAATTTTTTATCTAAGAAAGGTTTGATAAAATCTCGCATCATTTCAGGAGTTTCATCGTATCCACCGAAAGCGTTTGGTAAACCAGCATTTGGGTATGCGCTGACATAAAATGGTGCTTTTTCGGCTAATACTTCTAAATATG
>NZ_DLOC01000098.1:0-49978 GCF_002478465.1 Empedobacter sp. UBA7494 | reverse complement strand
TCAAAATGCACAACGGGTTATTATAATTTGTTTTTGATAATAAAAATTGTTTTCCTCTTACTATTAATTTATGTAACTCAATAGTTTCATTAAAAATAAAATTGAATCTTTGAATTTTATCCCCTAGATTCTTTTTGGAATTAATATCCATTTTGCAATTATATAAAAAAGTAAATAAATATAAAACAAAAAACCCACACTGATAATCAGTATGGGTTTTCTTTAGATTGTGATCCAGTCAGGATTCGAACCTGAGACCTACTGCTTAGAAGGCAGTTGCTCTATCCAGCTGAGCTACTGGACCAATCCAAAATTCTATTACTAAAATTCGTCGGGGTGGCAGGATTCGAACCTGCGACCTCCTGCTCCCAAAGCAGGCGCGATGACCGGGCTACGCTACACCCCGAGTGGTGTTTTATTTCTAGCTTTAAAAAAGCGGAGAGACAGGGACTCGAACCCTGGCATCGGTTTCCCGATGACAGATTAGCAATCTGCTCCATTACCGCTCTGGCACCTCTCCTAACTTTTAAAAATAAGACTGATTAGTCTCATAAAGCGGTTGCAAATATATATTGACTTTTATTGCAAAACAAGTCTTTTTAGAAAAAAAATTAAATTATTTGGCTTAATTTTGGCTATTCAAAAGACTATTTAGAACTAAAAGAATGAATTTTAAAGGATTAGTATTTTCGGCAATTTCTTGTTTTTTTATTTTGGCTAGTTGTGCAACTAAAACAGTTCCACCAAAAACAATTACAAAAGTAATTCGTGACACAGTCATTATCAATTCAAAAACAGATCAACCGGAAATGACTCGAGCTGCAAAACTCGACAAGTACAAGGTAACAACAGATTATTATCCATCTATCTCGCAAGATGAACGTGTACGATTTTTGGTGTTACACTACACAGCAATCAACACAGAGTTATCGTTAAAAGTATTGACTCAGAAAGATGTAAGTGCGCATTATTTGGTAAATGATTATGATGACAAAACAATTAATCTTTTAGTTGACGAAACAAAACGTGCATGGCATGCAGGTGTTAGTAGTTGGAAAGGATTGGATAATATAAACTTTTCTTCTATTGGTATCGAAATCGTTAATCTTGGAAACAAAGGAACGGATGCTTATCCAAATTACACGCCTTATCCAGAATATCAAATCAAAAAAGTAGGTGAATTGACACAAGATATTGTAAAACGTTATAATATTTCTCCTTTTAATGTAATTGGGCATTCTGATGTTGCGCCAGGAAGAAAACCAGATCCGGGTCCACTTTTCCCTTGGAAAAAATTATATACAGATTACGGTGTTGGTGCCTGGTACGATGATACAGACAAGTATGTATTTATGCAACAATATCCTTGGGATACAACAAGTTCCGTTTTTATCACACAAGTGCAAACTGATCTTAAGAAATATGGGTACAACGTTCCTACAAATGGAATGATAGACGCGCAAACAAAAAATGCAATTGTGGCATTTCAGATGCATTTCCGTCCAGAAAAATACGATGGAGTTGTAGATGCTGAAACTTGGGCAATCTTGAAAGCATTAAACAAAAAATATAATCCATAAATCAATTTTGATTTATAGTATGAAACTCCTACGTGTTAGGAGTTTTTTATGGAATAAACTTTCAGTAAAATAATATGAATAAATAGCTTAATTTTCATTAAAAATGGAATTGAGAGTTAAGAAAAATTGAAGTAATTTTATCCAAAATAATATAACATGGCTTTTAAAAGTTTGCGCCCAATTATTTGGACGAAAGATTTACAAAAAACAACAAAATTCTATAAAAAATTAGGATTTAAGATTGCTGATCAAAATGAAGATTGGATTTGGGCTTGCTTGCAAAAAGACGATGTAGAAATTATGTTGGCTTATCCAAATGAAGGAGCAGATTTTGAACGAGCTAATTTCACAGGTTCTTTTTATTTTGTTGTAGACAACGTAGACGAGTTGTGGAATCAAGTAAAAGATGATTGCGAAGTTGTATATGAAATTGAGACCTTTGAATGGGATATGCGCGAGTTTGCAATCTACGACAACAATGGTTATATCTTACAATTTGGACAAGAAATAGAAGTTACATTCGAAGATTAATTATGATCTCAAAACGATATTACAACATTATTTTAGCGATAATTATTCTTATTATTCCAATTGTTTTTTACATGATTATTAACACTATGGTTAGTATAAAATGAAACCGACGGAGTTGACACTTGTATTTCTACTGTAACAGGAAAAAATCTTTGTTCGCAAATCGATCAACTAAAAGTTACTATTTATATTGACATGATTGTGATGATTTTCTGGTTAGCCTTAAGAAACTTAATCGTAAAAAAATAACTTATGGATTATCATTTCGAAGAAAAATTTGAACAAATTAATTTCTCAGAAAATCAAAATATATCTGGTGAATACGAGAATTGCGAGTTTATAAATTGTGATTTGAATGGATTAGATTTAAGCGATATCAAATTTATTCAATGTCAATTTATCGAATGTAATTTGAGTAATGTAACTTTAGAAAACACAAGTTTTCAGCAAGTTGAGTTTATGAATTGTAAAATGATAGGTTTTAATCTCGAAAATTCAAACAAATTTGGATTAAGTATTTCATTTGAAAATTGTACGTTAAACGACTCATCTTTTTATGAATTACCGTTAAAAAAGACAAAGTTTAGCAATTGTTCTTTACAAAATGTAGAATTTTCTTTTGCAGATCTTAGTCAAGCCTATTTTATGAACTGCAATTTGGCTCACGCTATTTTCTATCAGACCAATTTAAAGCAAGCCAACTTCAAAACGGCTTATAACTTCACGATAAATCCGAATGATAATCAATTGAAAGGTGCGCAGTTTTCCAAAGAAAATTGTGTTGGATTATTAGATTATCTTGGAATTACAATAAATTAAAAAAAAGGTTTCGAACAAAATCGAAACCTTTTTTATGCTTTCTACTTATACTATTCTAATCAGAATAAATAATTTCAGATTATATTTTACTAAATCATAACATTTTAGAATAAATTACTTCCATTCTTTATCAATTAATCAATAATTATTTCTTGATTTAATAAATAATAAGACTATTATTGCATCTTTTTTTGATAAATTCTCTGAAATAAATTCATCTCAGATTATCAACTTAAAACTTTTCTTGACATTTTCTTAAGAAATTAAAAAAAATATTAGCGTATTATTTACACTAATAAAATAAAAAAGAAATTCTTTATCAAAAAAAGCATTATTATTATTCGATACGTTATTTTAGATAAACTTAAGTCTATTAATTAAGTCAATACAAAATCACAAATAATGTACAACTAACACCATTTATTAAAAAATGAAAAAAATTTTTGTTGCACTTGCTCTACTATCCATTTTTGGAGCCACGGAATTGAAGGCTCAATATGCTTCTGAATATGATGGCGGTTTGGTCGTTAAATTAAATCCAGAAGGAAGTAAATATGTCCGATTTATTCTTTGGGGACAAACTTGGTTTCAGGATTACGAAGGAAAACACGCCAATGATGGATTTTCTATCAAACGAGCGCGTGTTCTTGCTTATTCGCAAATCAATGATCGATTTATGATTTTAACACATTTTGGTGCAAATGGAATCTATGACAATAATCTTTCTCCGATGGGAAAAAGTACAGATGTATCATTTTTCTTGCATGAAATGTTTTTACAATATAAGGTAACAAACAATTTAGCAATTGGTGCTGGAGTTCACAATTTTGGTGGAATTTCTCGTGGAAATGGTCAAGGTTCTATCAATATGTTGACCTTAGATAATAATAGAGCTGACTGGTCTACACTTGGTTTGTCTGATCAATTTTCAAATCATTTGGGAATGTTTGCAAAAGGGCGAATTGGAAAACTGAATTATCGTTTAGCATTAAGTGATGCTATTACGAATACTTTAGATGGAAACTCTTCGACAGTTTTAGAAAACGGACAAGAAAAGTATTTAGGAAAAGCGATACTTGGAGAAGGAAAATATGCGGTTTCAGGATATTTTGATTATCAATTCTTAGATCAAGAATCGAATGCTTTACCTTATCGCGTTGGAACCTATTTAGGAACTAAAAAAGTATTTAACATTGGAGCAGGATTTTTCAATCAAAGTAATGCAATTGTCAAAAAAGAAAATGATAATTTGATTGGAGAAAATGTAACTCATCTTGCTGTTGATGCTTTTTATGATGCGCCAATCGGAAAATCTTCTTCGATAACAGCTTATGCGAAATATCAAAATTCGGACATGGGCGAAAATTATGTACAAGGAAATGTTGTAGGAGATGGAAATCAGTTTTCTGGACATGTCGGGTATTTATTGCCTAAAAACATCAAAGAAGGAGAAGGGAAATTCCGTAATAGAATTCAGCCGTATGTAGGATATTCTTACAGAGATTTCAAAGGTTTAGTGAAACCTGCAAACGAATTAAAATTAGGTGGAAACTGGTACATTGATGGTCAGAATGCTAAAATTTCTGTAGAATATCAAAAATCTTTCGATCAACCAAAACACATGGACGACATGATAACAATACAAGCAATGATATTATTATAAAAAAAACACAAGAATTAACACAAAAACACTTATTTATGAGCGAAACTGCTAACAAAAAAACAATCTGGAAAGTAATTGGTGCTTCCTCTATGGGAACGCTAATTGAATGGTATGACTTCTTTATTTTTGGAAGTTTAGCTGTTGTAATTTCTACTAAATTTTTTCCCGCTGATAATCCTACAGCAGCCTTTTTATCAACCTTAGCAACATTTGCTGCTGGATTTGTTGTACGTCCATTTGGCGCATTATTCTTTGGTCGATTAGGAGATATTATCGGTCGTAAATATACGTTTATGGCTACTTTAGTATTAATGGGGGGAGCAACTTTTTTGATCGGATGTATTCCATCTTACGAATCAATCGGGTTTATCGCACCTTTATTAGTATTAATCTTACGTTTATTACAAGGTTTAGCACTTGGAGGCGAATATGGAGGTGCTGCAACATATGTAGCAGAACACGCACCAAACGGAGAAAGAGGATATTGGACTTCTTGGATACAAACGACTGCTACAGTTGGTTTATTTGTTTCGTTATTGGTTATTTTATTAACGAAAACATTATTATCAGAAGAACAATTTGACCTATGGGGATGGCGAGTTCCATTTATTTTATCAATTTTGATGGTTTACGTCTCATATTTGATTCGTAAAAACATGGATGAATCGCCAGCTTTCAAAAAAGCAAAAGATGAAGGAACAACTTCTAAAAATCCTTTGAAAGAATCTTTCGGGAATCGTTACAACATGAAATTCGTTTTATTAGCACTTTTTGGAGCTGTAATGGGACAAGGAGTCGTGTGGTATACAGGTCAGTTTTACTCGATGAGCTACATGAAAACGGTGATGAATGTAGAATCTGATCAAGTAGATTCTTTGTTAGGAATTGCTTTATTATTTGGTACACCTTTCTTTGTGTTCTTTGGATGGTTGAGTGATAAAGTTGGTCGAAAATGGGTGATGTTAATCGGAATGATTGTCGCAGTATTCTCGTATCGACCAATTTACGAATCAATGTATCAAACAACAAATCTTGAAAACAAGGAAGTGATTGCAGCACAAACAATTGAAAAAACTGAAATCAAAAATATTGACGAAAAATCTGATTCTATTTATACAATTCAAAAATCATTTACAGATGGTACAACTTACAAACAAGTTACAACGCGTCATTTAGAAAATGGTCAAGCAAAAATTGTGGCTGGAAAAGTAAGTGAAATTGTTAAAAAATCGACACATATTAATAGTGGTGATAAATGGAAATTAGTTGGTCTTATCTGGATTCAAATTATTTTTATCACAATGGTTTATGGTCCAATTGCTGCGTTCTTAGTAGAAATGTTCCCTGTTAAAATTAGATATACATCAATGTCTTTGCCTTACCACGTAGGAAACGGAATTTTTGGAGGTCTTTTACCTGCTGTTTCTACTTATTTGGTAACAAATGCCAAAAACAACGGAGATCCACAGTTTTACTTAGAGGGTCTTTGGTATCCTATCGGAATTGCGGCTGTTTGTTTTATCATCGGAGCAATTTATATCAGTAATAAAGACAGAAATGTTAACTAAAAAACTAATTAAAAATGGAAACAATTAAAAAAATATTAGGAATCGTTTGGATCGCATTATCACTTGTTTTAGCCTACTTTTGTATCATGGAATTTGGAATTCCAAAATTATCATCAGGTTCGCAAGATGATTTAGTATTCGGAATTATTATTCTATTTGTCCTTACACCAATTATTGTTATTGGAATGGCTCTCTTTGGCTATTATGCATTACTTGGTGAATACAGTGAAGAAAAAATGTAAAAAACTATACACGAAATCCTCAACACATGTTGAGGATTTTTTTATATAAATGTATTTTCAATAAACCTTTTTATTAAATCCATAAAAAACAAATCATAAAACGTTAATATCTTTTTAAGAGTTTTAGCATAGTTTATGTCAATTAATTTTAAAATCAACAAAGGTACTCGAAGTTAAACTGAAATATAATTCAAATACAAAAAGCCTTGCAAATACAAAGCTTTTCATTTATAATATAATTTCTAAAATTGTTTTATATCTGTTCTTTTTCCGTGATAGAAAAGTATTTTCCAATGTTCTGTTTTCGCATCAACTTCCCAACGCAAACGATCTTCCATCGCTTTTACACCATCTGCATCATTCTTGAAAGCGGCATGATATTTAAAATAATTTAATTGAGGTAGATTGTCAGCTCCATAAAATACAATTTCATCATTTTCTTTGATCCAAAAAACTTGTTGAAAAGGAACGTGTCCTCCTGTAACTTCGAATTTGATATTATCCGTTATATTTCCACTATCATCATTCATCCATACAATATTTTTGAATGATTTTAACTTTTCTAAACGTTCATAATTATAAGAATTATCTGTTTGAGCAACCGCATAATCATATTCGCGTTGTTGAATATTGATTTTTGCATCAGGAAAATTACATACAAACTGCTCTCCTACCCAACTTCCTATACTGTTGATATGATCTTTATGTAAATGCGAAATTAATACTTTCGTAATTTGATTTGGATTAATATTATGTTCGCGTAACTTTCTTAAAATAATTGGTTCGCAATCTATTTCAGTTCCGAAACCACAATCAATCAAAATATTTTCTTCTCCAACTTTTACCAAAAATGGACGAACAATCAAATTATATCCATCAGCGGGATTCTTTATTTCAATATTATCACCTAAATAATGAAACTCTTTTTTTGCATCAACATGAAAAACACCTTCTAAAAGAGGAATAACTTTCATTTACTTTTATTTTTTACAAAGGTAATTTGTTTAGATTTTTCCCACAAAAAAAGGCTTCCAAAATAGGAAGCCTTAGAGATTATATGATTCAAATTTTATTTTACAATTGTCATTTCATCAACGATGTGTTTTGCTCCAGCAAATTTATCAACAACCCATAAAACGTAACGAATATCTACAGATATCGTACGTTGTAATTTAGGATCGAAGATAACGTCACCAGCCATTGCTTCAATGTTTCCGTCGAATGCAATACCGATTAATTCACCTTTACCATTCATTACCGGAGAACCAGAGTTACCTCCTGTAATATCATTGTTTGATAAGAAATTTACGTGTAAATATCCATCTTTATCTCCATATTGTCCATAATCTTTTGCTTTCGCTAAATCTAATAAACGTTGTGGATTTTCGAATTCTTCGTCACCTGCAATGTGTTTTGCAACTGTACCTTCTAATGTTGTGAAATAGTTAGAAGCAACATCTGGTTGACGTTTTGGATTTGTACTTTTTGGTAAATTTTGAATAGAACCGTAAGTTAAACGTAACGTAGAATTTGCGTCTGGATATAAGATATTTCCAATTTTAGACTCACGTAAACCTTTTACCAATAAACGGAAGTTTTTAGAATAAACATCTTTCAATTTTGCTTGTTCATCAGTTTGCTTAGAAGCTCTTTCTACTAAAGCATTTGACAAAACATATAAAGGATCTTTTTTCAAGACTTCTACATCTGGAGAAATTAAGAAATTCTCAACTTGTTTTTGATCAGCGAAAAAACTTCTTTCAACAGCATCATTTACATAAGCTGTAAAGTTCTTGTTATTTTGTTTCGCTAAATCAGCAACATAAGGCGCTAAACCAGCTTCGCTCGCTTTAGAAGCATACAGATTTAATTGAGCAGCCAATAAATCTTTTTCTAAAGGTAAATACATTTTTTCGTAATAAGCATTGATTGCATTCAGAATTTTCGGACGCATTTCATCACGTTTTGCATCATTCGCTGCTGCATAGTTTTCTAATGCTTTTCCAATAGAATATGGCGCACTTGCTAAAGTTGAGTAACGCAATAAAATGTTGATGTAATTGTTATGACGAGCATCTAAATTTGTTTTCGCATAATAATTATTCAAATTCGAAACAACATCACCAAATTCGGCTTTGTTTGCTCCTTTTTGAGCCCATTTATTGAATTTTTCTTCTTCTTTTGTTTTCTTCGCAACAGTTCCGTGAAGTTTTAAAGCTTCGATCATTCCATCACGATTTTTCCAATAGTTCGCAACTCCAGCATATTTAGAAGCATAATCAATATTTACTTTTTGATTTTGCTCCATATATTTTTTCATTTGATCCATTGTAACTTTAGAAGCTTCAACCCAAGCAGGATAAGCGTACTCTACATTTTGAGCAACACCTTGCGCTGGCATCCAACGATTTGTACGACCTGGGTAACCTAAAATCATAGCGAAATCATTTGGTTGATATCCTTTTAAAGAAACTGGTAAATGATGTTTTGGTTGCAACGGAACATTGCTTGTAGAATAAGCTGCAGGATTTCCATCTTTGTCACCATATACGCGGAACATAGAGAAATCTCCTGTGTGACGTGGCCATTCCCAGTTATCTGTATCTCCACCATATTTTCCAATAGAACTTGGAGGTGTTCCTACTAAACGTACATCTTCATAGTCTTGGTAAACAAAATAGTAATATTCATTTCCTTGAAAGAATGAACGAACAGAAACAACATATTTTCCGTTTTCACTGTTCTCTTTTTCAATTTTTGCAATCTCTTGGTTAATCGCTTTTTCACGATCTAACTCAGACATTTTATCATTTACAACCCCTAAAATACGTTTAGAAACATCATCCATGCGAACGAAGAAACGTACTTTTAAGCTTTTTGGTTTTAACTCAGCAGCTTTGTCTTTTGCCCAAAAACCATCTTTTAAGTAATCATGTTCTGGAGCAGATAATTCAGCAATAGCACCATAACCACAGTGGTGATTTGTCAAAACTAAACCTTGACCAGAAACCATTTCAGCAGTACATCCACCACCAAATTGTACAATAGCATCTTTTAAAGAGTTATTGTTGATACTATAAATTTCTTCTGAAGTTAATTGTAAACCTTGTTTTTGCATATCACGGTGATTCAGACGTTCGATGAACATCAAAAACCACATTCCTTCGTCAGCTTTCACTTTAAAAGGAAAAAGCATAACCACTAAAAGCGTGGATAATAAAAATTTTTTCATTATTTGTTTGTCTTCAATTTTACGAAATGCTAAAATAATTGATTCTTTGAAGTTCTCCTAATCTTTAAGTATTTAATAAAGTTTTATTGAGGTTTTATTGTTAAAAAACGATTATTTTTATTTAATTAACACAAAATTTGAATCGTGAAAGTAAAAATTAAAATCATTAATCTACTTTACTTCCTAATTGGTTTTATTGGAATGGTTGGTTTCATTATTATTTTGAATAATCAAACTAAATCAAAACCTGAATATTTTTTTGATGAAACTAATTTATCATTTGAATATATAGATGAAATTAGAAAATATAATTTTGAAAAAAATCAATTCGAGCAATATTATATTGAAGATACTATTGTAATAAAAAACGTTCTTGACCAAAAAGAAAAAGAAAATATAATTTCCTTAATTAGAGATAAAAATATTTTTAAATTAGACTCTATTTATCAAACAGGTCATGAAGTAATTGTTACACTACCCAATCTAAGAAAAAATATTATTATTAGTGATAAAACTATCAATAGACATTTTGTTCTAACTTCTGCCTTTGAAGAAAATAATTATTTATCAAATAAAAAAGATTATAATGAATTAATCAATTTTATTAATGAACTAAATAGTATTTTAAACAAAAATGATAAAATCAAACATCTTAAAAAGACAGATTTAGAATTTATGTAACAAAAAAAGTCCGAGAAAATCTCGGACTTTTTACTTTATATCAAAACTTAATTAAGCTTCTTTATTATCTTGAGGTTTATCCTCTTTTTTCTCTGCTGGTTTAGCAGGTTTTTCTGTTCTCTCTGGTTTTGGCAACAAAGCTTTACGAGATAATTTCATTTTCTTTTTATCATCGTAACCTAAGAATTTAACATCAATTTTATCACCGATGTTTACAGAATCTTCAACTTTTTCAAGACGTCTGTGCTCTAATTCAGAAATGTGAACTAAACCTTCAACTCCTTTTGCAATCTCTACAAACGCTCCAAATGGTTTGATAGATTTTACAACTGAATGATATGTTTCACCAACTTCTGGAACGAAAGCAATTTGTTTGATTCTTTCTACAACACGATCGATGTTTTCTTGAATCACACCATTGATTTCTACACGTCCTGTTGTCTCTAACTCAGTAATTGCAATAACTGTTTCAGTTTCTTTTTGCATTTCTTGAATTACTTTTCCTCCAGGTCCGATTACTGCTCCAATGAATTCTTTAGGAATTTCAATTACAACAACTTTTGGTGCATTTGGTTTCAATTGTGGACGAGGCGCTGGTAAAGTTTCTAATAATTTACCTAAAATGTGCTCACGACCTTCTTTTGCTTGTAACAAAGCTGTTTCCATGATTTCCATAGATAAACCTTGTACTTTAATATCCATTTGACAAGCTGTGATACCGTCTGCAGTTCCTGTTACTTTAAAGTCCATATCTCCTAAGTGATCTTCATCTCCTAAGATATCAGACAATACTGTAAATTTACCTGATTTAGTATCTGTGATTAATCCCATTGCAATACCTGAAACTGGTTTTTTCATTTGTAAACCTGAATCCATAATTGCTAATGTTCCTGCACAAACTGTTGCCATAGAAGAAGAACCGTTAGATTCTAATACTTCAGAAACGATACGAACTGTATAAGGACAATCGTCTGGTAACATTTGCGCTAAAGCACGTTGTGCTAAGTTTCCGTGACCAACTTCACGACGAGAAGTTCCTCTTAATGGACGAGCTTCACCTGTTGAGAATGGAGGGAAATTATAGTGTAAAAAGAATTTTTCGTCGAAGTTTGTTACAACTCCATCAACCATATTAGCATCTTTAGAAGAACCTAAAGTTACTGTAGCTAATGCTTGAGTTTCTCCACGTGTGAAGATTGCAGAACCATGAGTTGATGGTAAATAATCAACTTCTGTCCAAATTGGACGAATCGTTTTTGGATCACGTCCGTCTAAACGAATTCCTTCGTTTAAGATTAATTGACGTACAGCTTCTTTTTGTACATCGTGGAAGTAAATGTGAGCAAAAGGAGTTACACGAGCTAACTCTTCTTCATCTCCTTCGTATTGAGCTAAGAAATCTGCTTCAACTTGAGCAAATTTATCACCTCTTTCGTGTTTATCAGATGGATGTTTAGCGATATCATAAAATTTATCATATCCATAAGCCCATACTTTTTCGCGAATTTCTTCGTCGTGTGTTTCATGGCTATATTCACGTTTTGGTAAAGATTTACCTACTTTCGCTGCTAAACTTTCTTGTGCTTCAATTTGTTTTTTAATCTCAGCATGAGCAAATTCAATTGCGTCTAACATTTCACGTTCAGAAATTTCGCTCATCTCCCCTTCTACCATTACAACAGAATCTTTAGAAGCACCAACCATAATGTCGATATCAGCTTGATCTAACTGTTCTTTTGAAGGATTAATCATTAACTCACCATTTAAACGAATAACGCGAGCTTCTGAAATTAATGTGAAAGGAATATCTGTAATTGCAATGGCTGCTGATGCAGCTAAACCAGCTAAAGCTTCTGGCATTACATTTTTATCGTAAGAAATAAGTGAGATCATAACCTGAACCTCAGCATGGAAGTCTTCTGGAAACATTGGACGTAAAACACGGTCTACAAGACGCATTGTTAATACTTCATCGTCTGATGGTTTTGCTTCTCTTCTGAAGAAATTTCCTGGGATGCGTCCTGCAGCGTAAAATTTTTCTCTATAATCTACTGTTAAAGGTAAAAAATCTACACCTGGATTTGCTTCTTTGTTTGCTACAACTGTAGCTAATAACATGGTGTCGCCCATGCGTACAACCACAGATCCGTCAGCTTGTTTTGCTAATTTCCCTGTTTCGATTGTAATTTCTCTTCCGTCTGAAAGAGTAATTTTTTCTGTGATCGCCTGTGGAATCATTCGTCTTCTTAGTATTTAATTCGTCTAAAGTTAAAGCCGTTTGCTTTAACTGCATTATATAAAGATAAATATCTTATTTTAATTTATAACAAAAAAAAAGGCAATTTCTACGTAATTGCCCTTTTATATTGTGTTTAAAATTACTTACGTAATCCTAATTCAGCGATAATCGCACGGTATCTTGTGATATCTTTTTTCTTTAAGTAGTTTAATAACGCTTTACGCTTACCAACTAACATAACTAATGATCTTTCTGTATTAAAATCTTTGTGATTTTTTTTCAAGTGACCAGTTAAGTGGTTAATTCTGTAAGTGAATAATGCGATTTGCCCTTCTGCAGATCCTGTATCTGTAGCAGATTTACCATGCTTTGCGAATAATTCGCTTTTTACTTCTGATGTTAAGTACATGCCAATATTATTTAATAATTATTATGTAATG
Organism: Empedobacter sp. UBA7494; assembly: GCF_002478465.1. NCBI lineage: Bacteria > Pseudomonadati > Bacteroidota > Flavobacteriia > Flavobacteriales > Weeksellaceae > Empedobacter > Empedobacter sp. UBA7494. The sequence continues at coordinate 36,983 of NZ_DLOC01000098.1, read as the reverse complement.
AGGTGCAAATGTACAACTATTAAATGAAATATTAAACTTTGTACAAAAATAAAAGTGACCGATTGGTTAATTCGGTCACTTTTTAAAAATTTGGTTTAGTTTGATTTAGATAGATAATAGAAAGTGATGTTTTAATTTTCTACTAAATCAAATAGGTTTGTTTGTTGTAAAAGACTAGCTTTCACAATTGTTGGTTAATAGGTTAAAAGTCGGCTTGTTTCAATAATTAATCATAGGTTAGTTAATAATTATTAAAATAGGTTTAGGTAGGCAAGATTAATCTTCTATAATTCGTATTTTTTTATTTGTTATTATTTTAATCGGATAAACTACTTTTTCGTCCGCAGTTTGTATTGTCATACATATATTGTTAATAGCAATTATCACACCTTGTACATCATCTTCGATGATAATTCTTTGTCCAATTTCAAAATTTCTATTGGTATAAAAAGACAATAATAATCTGTAAATAACGTCTTTTGATCCTAATCCAAACGCAATTGCCAATGTCAAGAACACCGATCCTAAGATTAAGAATAAATTATTCGTAATTAAATCTGTATTAACTCCAGCTTGATTTAATGAAGTAATAATTGTAAATATCAAAATGATATAAAAAATGATATTACTAACCGGTAGTGCATTTGTATTAGATTGTATATAAAAGTTGTACAACCTAATACAAATGCACTACCGGTTTATATTATCTATTTATAGTTAACCTTCTTTATCTTTTTTGTTCGGTTTGTTAGTTGATTTTTTTCCGATTCCGAAGAAATTTCCAGTTGTGCTTGGATATTTTACTGAAAACAAATCGGCTACTTCCAACGATAATTTTATTAAAGCAACATCATCCATAACTTTTTGCTTTATTGTTTCTGGAAGCTTCTCATTGGCTAGCATAGTCTTAAAAGGGTTTTCCATTTTACAATGCCTTATAAATTTTTAATAAACGATTTTTTGCTCGATTCAATCTCATCTTAGTTGCACTTTCACCAATCTCTAAAGTTTCTGAAATTTCTTTGATTGAAAATTCATCTTGATATTTCATCAGTAATATAGATTTCTCTTCTACATCCAACTCCTTTAGGGAACGCATTAGTTTTTCGATTTTAATTCAAAAATTTCTTTGTCATCAATAATTTCGTCATTATAGTTATCAACCAAATCATCCATCACCGAATAATTTTTTCTTTCTTCTTTTATCTTTCGTTGCACATATTGACACAAAAATTATATGTAAAAGAATATAACCAAGTAGAGCTATTTGGTCACTCATTTTTTTATTTTTTTTAAAAAAATTTTTAAAATAATCTTAACTTAAACGAATATCTATTTAAAATACAATAATATATAAAAAAACCGACAAATAAAAATTTATCGGTTTTTTATGAATAATAATTAATTACGAATTATTTCTCCAAAACATCTAAGACATCCTGAAAACCTCCTCCATTAAAAATTTCGTCTACACCTTGTGCTTGTAAATATTGTGCAGCTTGACCAGAACGGTTACCACTTCTACAAAAAACTACAATAGGTCTTGACATTTCTTTAAACTCCTCTACTCTTGTAGGAACTTCTCCTAATGGAATATTAATCGCATTTGGAACAAATCCATCTGTATCCAATTCAAAAGGCTCACGAACATCTACTAATGTTATATTAGCATTGTTTATTGCTTCAACTGTTGTCATTTTAATAATTCTATTTCTATTTTTTATCCAATCAATAATTTTGCCAAGCATCTTACCAAATTCTAATACGGTCTTTTGGTGCTTTGTACAATTTATCTCCTGGTTTTGTTTTAAACGCATCATGGAACGCATCAATATTAACGATTGGTCCAAAAGAACGGTAATATCCAGGCGAATGTGGATCTGTTTTCACTTGATTTACTAAAGCTTCATCAGTCGCTTTTGTTCTCCAAATAGTTGCCCAAGATAAGAAGAAACGTTGTTGCGGAGTATATCCATCTATATTTCCGTAAGTTCCTTTATCTTTCAAATACATTTGTAATGCATCAAAAGCAACAGAAGCTCCTCCTAAATCTCCAATATTTTCTCCTGATGTAAATGTACCATTAACGTGTGTTCCTGCTACTGGTTCATAACCATCATATTGCGTTGCCAAAGCTTTTGTAGCTTTTGCAAATTTCTCTTCGTCTTGAGGTGTCCACCAGTTTACTAAGTTACCATCACCGTCAAATTTAGCTCCCGAATCATCGAATCCGTGAGAAATTTCGTGACCGATAACTGCTCCAATTCCACCAAAGTTTACAGCTGCATCCGCTCTATAATCATAGAAAGGTGGTTGTAAAATTGCTGCTGGGAAAACAATTTCGTTATTAGTTGGATTAAAATATGCATTTACAGTTTGTGGCGACATTCCCCAACGAGTTTTGTCAACTGGTTTTCCAAAATCTTTCAAGTTTTCTGCTTGACGCCATTTGCTAATTGCCATTACATCTTCAATTAAGTTTCCTCCATCTGCCAAAGATTTTACTTGTAATCCAGAATAATCTTTCCATTTATCAGGGTAACCAATTTTTACAGTAAACTTGTTTAATTTTTCTAATGCTTTCGTTTTAGTTGCGTCAGACATCCAATCTAATTCTTTGATGTGTTTGTCAAAAGATTTGAATAAATAACTGATTAATTCTTCAGCTTTTGCTTTTGCCTCTGGTGGAAAATTATCTTTCACATAAATTTGTCCTAATAATTCTCCTGTCGCGCCATTTACAAACGCTAAACCTCTTTTTTCTAATGGACGTTGCTCTTTTTGACCAGATAAAGTTTTTCCGTAAAATTCGAAATTAATTCTATCTAATTCAGATGTTGAATAACTTGCATAAGAATTGATTAATTTAAAACGTAAATAATCCTTAATCAAAGGTAAATTCTCTTGATTTAAGATTTTATCTAAATTTTTATAATAATCTAATTCACCGATAATTACCGTTTCTGGATTAATTCCTAAAGCTTTTACATAACGCTCAATATCAACATTTTTCGTTAAATTCTTAACTTCTGATAATTTTACAGGATTGTATGATTTATTTGGATCACGATCTTCTTCAACAGTTTTGATGTATTTCGCAATCATTTTTTCGAAAGCCACAATTTTTGGACCTTTCAAATCACGTGTTTTAGAACCTGTATAAGGCATCAATTGATCGATAAACTTGTTCAAATTAGCTAAAGTTTCAGTATTTTTAGCATCTTCTTTTTGGTAATAAGTTTTACCTAAAGTCAAGTCAATATCTCCTAAATAAACAGCATTTTGTTTACTATTTTTAAGGTCAGTATAAACATAAGCACCATAAAAAGGATTCTCTCCGATAGCAGCTACATCGATTAAATAATCTTGTAAACCTTTCATATCTTTGATTGCATCAATCTGCTTAAAATATTTTTGTAATGGTGCTAAAGCCGTTTTGTTACGCGCATCAACATTCATATACGCATCATACAAATCCGCAATTTTTTGCTCACTTGTTCCTTTAGCATGTTTCGTTTTAATAAGATCTTTTACCAATTGTAAAGTCACCTTATCCGTATTCTCTCTCAACTCATCAAAGCTTCCCCATCTAGCTCTATCAGAAGGAATTTCTGTAATTTTCATCCAATTACCATTTACATAATTATATAAATCATCTTGTGGACGAACCGACTTATCCATATAGTTTGGATTAAAAGCCTGATATGATTCTTGCGCAATTGCTAAAACAGAAGTACATGCAAATGCAGCAACAAATAGTTGTTTTTTCATATTTCTACTAAGTATTTTTGATTCGATTTGTCGAAATTAATACGATGTTTGTTACAAATTTACTAAATAAAGTATTAATTATTCATTCAATTTTCAACACTTTTTGATGATAAAATAGAACAATTTGAAGATTTTAAATTAAAAACACCCTATTCTGCAAATTTATTTTTCAAAAGAAAGCTTATAAAACAGAATAATATTCTATAAACAACTTCGTAAATATACTTTTTTAACATTAATAAGTCGAATTAAGTATTAATATCTAAATATTATTTTGTTATATCCAAATTCAATAGAAAATTTTTAAATTTGACACCAAACAAAAGTAACTTTTTAAAATGGAAACCGATACTATTTTGATCACCGGTGCTTTAGGACAAATTGGTTCTGAATTGGCTGAGAAATTAAAAACCATTCATGGAAAAAATAATGTAATTATTTCTGATATACGTGATCCTAAAGATGTTGATTACGATGGAATTTACGAAGTAATTGACGTAATTGATGCTGATCGAATAAAAGAAGTCATTGCAAAACACAATATTAAAACTGTTTATCATTTAGCTGCTCTACTTTCTGGTACAGCTGAAAAAAATCCAATGTTTGGTTGGAAATTAAACATGGACACTTTGCTTACTTTCCTAGAATTAGCGAAAGATAAAGTAATCGATAAAATCTTTTGGCCTTCTTCTATTGGCGTTTTTGGTCCAGATACACCAAAAAACAATACACCACAAAATACAATTCAGACTCCTTCTACAGTTTATGGTATTTCTAAATTATCAGGAGAATACTGGTGCAAATGGTACCAACAAAATCATAATGTAGACGTTCGTTCTATTCGTTTCCCTGGTCTTATTTCTTGGAAAACTCCTGCTGGAGGTGGAACTACAGATTATGCTGTTGACATTTATTACAAAGCAATCGAGGATGGAAAATATACTTCTTTCTTGAAAGAAGGAACTTATTTACCAATGTTGTATATGGATGATGCGATAAATGCAATTGTTGAATTAATGTCTGCTGATCCAAAACAATTAGGCGAATTTAAATCTTATAATTTAGGAGGTTTAAGTTTTGCTCCAGAAGATTTAGCGGCAGAAATCAAAAAACATATTCCAAATTTCACAATCGATTATGCGCCAGATTTCCGTCAAGCTATTGCTGATACTTGGCCTTCTTCTATCGATGATTCTGTTGCAAAAGCAGATTGGGGATTTGAACCAAAATTTGATATCGATAAAATGACAACTACAATGTTAGACAATTTGAAAATAAAATTAGGTAAAGCTTAATTTTTTCTTACAATACAATATTTTAGGAATGCTCTTTGATAATTTTTTGGTTAAAAAACCACAAAATATGTCAGGAGCATTTTCTAATTTAAAAAATATCGTCCATCTACTAAAATCTGTTAATTTAGAGCAATTAAATAAAATTTCTCAAAAAGTAGATTTACCTCTTTTAATGGAAAACTTTTCGAAACTTGATGATAAACAACTTCAAGGAATGATGAAAATGTTAAATCCAAATAAAAAACACAAAGAACTTCCTCCAATTGAAGGTGATTTCTACGATGTTTTTCACACTTTAACTCCAGAACAACGCAAATTACAGCTAAAAGTGAGAGCTTTTATGGAAAAAGAAGTTAAACCAATCGTTAATGATTATTGGCTTCGTGATCAATTTCCTTTCGAATTAATTCCAAAATTTAAAGAACTTAACATTTGTGGCGTCACTTACGACGGTTATGGTTGTCCAAATTTACCTTTTATTATGGAAGGCGTTTTGGCAATGGAAATGGCTCGTGTAGATGCTTCAACCGCTACTTTTTTTGGCGTACAATCTGGTCTATCAATGGGATCAATTTATATGTGCGGATCGGAAGAACAAAAAGCAAAATGGTTACCACAAATGCAAAAATTTGATAAAATCGGAGCATTTGGACTAACTGAACCCGAAGTTGGTTCTGGTGCGGCAGGAGGTTTGACCACTACATGTAAAAAAACAAAAGAAGGTTGGATTTTAAATGGCCAAAAGAAATGGATTGGTAATGCGACTTTTGCAGATTTAGTGATTATTTGGGCAAGAGATTTGGATGATGGAGAAGTAAAAGGTTTTATTGTAGAAAAAGATAATCCTGGTTTTTCTGTAGAAAAAATCAAAGGAAAAATGGCTTTACGAATTGTTCAGAATGGCTTGATTACTCTGAAAGATTGTTTAATTACAGAAGAAAATCGTTTACAAAATGCTAATTCATTTAAAGATACAGCAAAAGTATTGCGAATGACAAGAGCTGGAGTTGCTTGGATGGCAACTGGCTGCGCGCGCGGAGCATATGAAAGCGCTTTAGATTACACTCGAAATCGAAAACAATTTGGGAAACCAATTGCTTCTTTTCAAATGATACAAGGACATTTGGTCGAAATGTTATCTAATTTAACAGCAATGCAAACTTTAGTTTTTCGCTTATCTGAAATGCAAGACGAGGGAATTTTACTAGATGAACACGCATCTTTAGCTAAAGTCTTTTGTACAATGAGAACACGAGATGTCGTTTCACGAGCACGAGAAGTAATGGGTGGAAATGGAATATTATTAGAGCATGACGTCGCTCGTTTTGTTGCCGACTCCGAAGCCATTTACAGCTACGAAGGCACAAAAGAAATCAATTCGCTTATTGTAGGTCGATCTATCACAGGATTTAGCGCATTTGTTTAAAATTAAAAAAGCTGAGCAACCTACTCAGCTTTTTTGTTCTTTATATTTTGACAAAACCTATATCTTAGGTTCTTGTTGACTCAAACAATGGAAAGATCCTAGTCCCCAAATAATATCTGTAGAATCTATTCCTACAACTTTACGATCGGGGAAACATTTCTGAATAATATCCAAAGCAATTGCATCTTTTGCACAACGATAAGTTGGTACAATGACAGATTTATTCGCAATATAAAAATTCGCATAAGAAGCAGGTAAACGCTCACCTTCGCAATAAACCGCATCCGGCATTGGCAATTCAATAATGTTTAATGGACGTCCATCTCGTAATTTCATTTCTTGCAATTGGCGAAGATTCACTTGCAACAATTCGTAGTTATCATCCGATTCATCTGTTTCAACAACCGTCAAAACTGTATCTTCATTTACAAAACGAATTGTATCATCAATGTGTCCATCCGTATCATCACCAACAATTCCGTCTTCTACCCATAGAATTTGCGAAACTCCGTAATAATTTCTTAAAAATTCTTCGATTTGTTCTTGCGAATAATCTGGATTACGATTTTCATTCAATAAACAAGATTTTGATGTCATCAACGTATCTTTTCCATTGAATTCGACTGAACCTCCTTCCATAATAATTCCAGGATGAAAAACAGGAAGATTAAATTCTGCACCAATTCTTGTTGGCACAACATCATCATTTTCGAAAGGTGGATATTTTCCTCCCCACGCATTGAATCCCCAATCTACAATAACTTTTGGGTTATCAAGATTATTTTTATTCAACAAAAATGCAGGACCATGATCTCGACACCAAGCATCGTTTGTTTCGTTAAAATAGAACTCAACTTGTGACAAATTTGCATCCGTTTTTTCGATAAAAGACAAAGCAAAAATTTTCATTTCTTCATCTTTTACATTAATGCGAACTTTTTCACCTTTCGATAATTCAGCAATAAATTCAGCATAAGCTGGATAAATTAAATGAATACGATCTGGCCAAGATTCTTCTTTGTGCGGCCAAGACAACCAAGTTGCTTCGTGTTCTTCCCATTCAGCAGGAAATCTATATCCTAAATCTTTTGGAAATTTTGATGTATCTATAGTGTTCAATTTTATTTCTTTTCTAAAAGTTTAAACGTATTTTCGATATGTCCAGTAGCTTTCCAATTATCATGACCAGAAATAACTTGTTTAATCGTTGGATGTTTTACAACTAATTTCTGTATTGTTTTTGGCCATTCAATAACATTAGCTTCGCCTGTGTAACCTAAATTTATAGCGTCAGCACCTTTTATCAAACAACCTCCATTCAACACTTTATATTTCGGAAACCAAACCACAACATTATCAGAAGTATGTCCTTCTCCAAAATATTCAACAACAAACTTTTCATTACCAAATTTGTATGTTTTACCTAATTCAATCTCAAATTTAGAAGTTGCTTTTCCTTCTTTTTTTAATTTAGAATTGGTTAAAGAAGTTGCATAAGTAGGAATATTCAAATCATTATAAAAACTTAAATCTCCTGCTCTATCATCATGCGAATGTGTTGCAAACACAGCGATAACTGGCAAATTATACTTTTCTTGCAACATATCATTTAATTCTTGATATTGCGATTTCTGCCAAGGAACATCAAACAAAACGATTCCTTTATTCGTTACCAAATACATTCCATTTGCATTATACTCAACTCCATTAAACGAATTGAATGTTTGATAAACAAATAAATTGTTATTAATCGGATCAATCTGAATTGGTTTTATTTGACCAAATGCAAAACTTCCTATCAATGCAATAAGTGAAAATAATTTCTTCATTAATCCTCGTCTATAAAACGTTTTGTAATTGGTTGATAAGAATCGATGCGGCGATCTCTTAAGAAAGGCCAATGTTTACGGAAGAAATCAGATTCGTTCAAATCCAATTCAACCACTTCTGTTTCCTCTTTATCATGCGTTGCTAAGTACAACAATTTTCCCTGCGCATTTGTCGCAAAAGAGCCTCCCCAGAACTTCATTGCTCCATCTTGCTCAAAACCAACACGATTTACAGAAATAACCGGAACTCCATTCGCAACCGCATGTGAACGCTGAATTGTTTGCCAAGCATTGTATTGATCTTGATTTGTTTCTTCGTCTTGCGTCGTATCCCAACCAATCGCAGTAGGATAAAATAAAATTTCCGCACCCATCAATGCTGTAATACGAGAGGCTTCTGGATACCATTGATCCCAACAAATTAATACACCAATTTTTCCAAATTTAGTATCAAAAACTTTGTAACCTAAATCCCCTGGAGTAAAATAGAATTTTTCATAAAACGCAGGATCATCTGGGATATGCATTTTACGATATTTTCCTAAATATTGTCCATCAGCATCTAAAATAGCTGTTGTATTGTGGTATAAACCTTGCGCACGTTTCTCAAATAAAGAAGCAATAATTACAACTCCTAATTCTTTTGCTACAACTGATAACGCATCTGTTGATGGTCCAGGAATTGATTCTGCTAAATCGAAGTTGTCGTAATCTTCTACATCACAGAAATATAATGAGGTAAACAATTCTTGCAAACACACAATTTGAGCGCCTTTTGCAGCTGCTACTTTTACTTGCTCTATTGCTTTGTTTAAATTTTCTTGTTTGTTATTAGTACAAGTCATTTGTACCATTCCAACTTTAACTTTTGCCATTTTATAAATAGGTCTAAAAATAAAAATGAATAATAATTACAAAAATAGCGAATTTAGTAGGATTTAATCTATTAGAATTTATATTTAAGAATATTTTATGTTTCAAATGTGATGAAATTTAAATTTCTATAAATCTATCTAACAATGCTATTTTGAGAACAGATTTAAGAAAATTTTAAAAAAAATTTACCTAAATATTATAATTTTTAACAAGTCTTTATTAAATTGTAACTTCTAATTTTGTCGCGAATAATTTAAAACATGAAAAAATTAATTGCCCTTTCTTGTCTTTTTAGCGGAATATTTATTTCAGCTCAAAGTCAAGAAAGTTACATTTTAGCAGAAAATTCTGCCTCTTCATCCACTTCTATCTCTACAAAAAAAATAACTTATGACGATCATTTAATGGCCGCAGAATCATTCAACGTTCCAATCGTGAAGAGTTTTGATGATATTGAAGGTTTAGTTGCTACAAAAAAATTAGTTGCAATTCCTGAAGAAGGAAATGGGTACACAATTGAGAAATTAACACACAGTAAAGCATTCTTAAATAACAGAGCAAAAACTGTGTTGGAACGAATTGCTTCAAAATTTCTGGACGAAAACAATGCTACAATTACTGTAACTTCGCTTACCCGTTCTGAAGAAAGTCAAGCAAGTTTAAGACGAGTAAATAGCAATGCAACAAAAGGCGAAAGTTCTCATAACTATGGTGCTTCTTTTGATTTGTCGTATACAAAATTCAATAATAAATATACGTATAGCAAAACTCATCGTGATAATTTAGAAGCGATTTTAAAACAATTGCAAGAAGACGGTAAAATTTACTATATCAAAGAATATAGACAACACTGTTTTCATGTAACGGTTCGTAATCCCGATCAATTTAAATCAACAACAATGTAATATATAAAAGTTCTTTTCTATTTTTGCAGAAGAGAATTGAATCATGAAACAATTTTTAACAACTTTTTTTATTTGCTCTTCTTTACTCGGTTACGCTCAATCGCGAGTTGTTATAGAGCCTTCTAAAGAATATGTTCAGCATTTGAATGCCGCAAAATCTCATAAACTTGAGCTAATTGATGGTGATAAAAAGTTGAACAAATACATCAATCAAGGTAAATTGGTTAAAATAAAACAACGTGGTTATGGTTGGCGAGTTGGTGATTTAACACATAGTCATTCGTATCTTATTCCAAAAGGTCGAGAGATTTTGACAAGTATTGCAAGAGATTTTGTAAAAACAACAGGTCAAAATTTTTTCGTTGTTACATCAATGACACGAACGCTACATGATCAAAATCGTTTGAGAGGAATTAATAAAAATGCTTCTTCTAATGATAGTTCACATAATTTTGGTGCTGCTTTTGATATTTCTTATGTTAGGTTTAATCATAAAATTAGACCTGATTCTAAACTAGAAAAAGAGTTAGAACAAGTGCTAAAAAATTATGTTAGAACAGGTAAAATTTACTACGTAAAAGAATCTAAAATTAGATGTTTTCATATTATCGTTCGGAATTATTAAATTCTGAACGATTTTTTTTTGTTTGTAAATAATAACTATACAATAATCCTATAAACACAAACAAACTACAAAAACCAAATAAGTTTGACATTCCAAACAAACTGATTACACCACCAATTAGAGGACCTGTAATTCCCAATGAAATATCAATAAACAAGCCGTACGCAGCTAAAGCAGCTCCTTTGCTATTATCCGAAACCAAAGCAACTGCCTCTACTCCCATCGCAGGAAAAACCAATGAAAAACCAATTCCTGTAATACCTGCACCAATAAGAGCGATAAAAGAATTCGGAGCACTAAAAAGAATTAATAAACCTATCGTTTCGACTATCATGCAAATAATTCCAACTTTTAATCCTCCTAATGTATTAATTGAACTATTAAAAAATAATCGTCCTACAATAAACAATAAACTGAAAACACTTAAACATAAAGCTGCATTCGACCAACTATAAAAGTCGTAGTAAAGTGTTATAAAATTGGAAATTCCTCCAAATCCAAGACCTGCCAATGCTAAACAAATTCCAAAAGGAGCAACTGTTTTTAATACACTTATAAATGGTTGCGGAACTTTTGAAACTGCAGTTAATATATTTTCTTTAATTCTAGCTAAAAAATAACCTATAATCGCACAAACAATACTAAACAAACCAATAAAACCAAGTCCAAAATATTGATTTAAGATAACTCCCAACGGTGCTCCAATTGCCAATGCACCATAACTAGCAACACCATTATAAGAAATTGCTTTCGCTGTATGTTGTTGTCCAATTTTTAAAATTACCCAGTTTATCGGACTTCCACCTACCATTCCTTCTGCTGCACCAGTAACCAATCTCGCAAGTACAAGAATAGCTAATGACAAAAAATGATTGTTTCTTGTGAAGTAACAAAAGTATAATAAAACTCCAGCTAAAATAAACAAACTCATACTCAATAAAACGGCTGGTTTAGGACCTTTTGTATCTACAATTTTTCCGGCATAACCTCTCAATATAAAAGTTGTCACATATTGCAAACTAATTACAATACCCGCTACAAGCTCAGTAAAACCTAATGTTTTTGTAATAAAAATAGGTAGAATAGCCAAAGGTAAACCTATCAGTAAATAACCTATAAATGAAAAACTTACATAACCTATAATTTGCATGAAAATTTGTCGCGAACTCATACTTAATTTCTCTTCCATAACATAATGCAATCGGTTGCAAAATTAAGGGATTTAATAATGAAGGACAATTATTCCCTCATTATTAAATATAAAAATGTTTTATTCTTATTTACTTAAATTTAATCTTTACTTATTGTTATGTTAATCCGAAACCCGCATAAAATATAGAATTTTAACATCTACAAAACAAGAGATTCACACAATGAAAAAAATCGTATTATCGCTGGTATTATTTGGAAGTTTTTATACTTCTGTCAACGCTCAACAACTTGCTAAAGGAATTGTTTTTGAAGATAAAAATCAAAACAATAAATTCGATAAATCAGAAAAACGTTTGGCAAACGTGCAAATTAGTAACGGAAAACAAGTTGTTTCGACAAATGATAAAGGAGAATATCAAATCGAGATTGATAAGGAAACTATTTTGTTTGTCATTAAACCAACAAATTATAAAGTTCCTACAAACGAATTCAATCAGCCACAATTCTACTACATCAACAAACCTAAAGGCTCTCCAAAATTAGAATATGCAGGTTCTGCTCCAACTGGAAATACTCCAAAGAGTATTGATTTTGCTTTAATTCCTACAAAAGAAAACGAAAAATTTTCGGCTTTAATTTTTGGTGATCCTCAAGCTTATACAGAAGAAGAAATCGAGTATTTCTCTAAAGGTGTAATTGATGATGTTAAAGGAATAAAAGGTATGGAATTCGGACTTTCTTTAGGAGATTTGGTTGGTGATGATTTGAATTTGCATCCATCTTATATAAAAGCTGTTTCGAAAGTTGGTTTACCTTGGTACAATGTTATGGGAAATCACGATATGAATTATGATGCAAAAGAAGATCAATATTCGGATGAAACGTTCGAGAAAAATTTCGGTCCAAATAATTATTCATATAATATCGGTAAAGCACATTTTATTGTTTTAGATGATATTTTATATCCAGATCCTCGTGATGGAAAAGGATATTGGGGAGGTTTCCGTCCTGATCAATTAGAATTCATTAAAAATGATTTAAAATTTGTTCCAAAAGATCATTTAATTGTTTTAGCATTTCATATTCCGTTGCGTGACACACGTCCAGAAGATAGAAATCAATTATTCGAATTGTTAAAAGATTACCCAAATACAATTTCAATGTCTGCTCATACACATTTCCAAGAACAGATTTTTTATGCAAATCAAGATGGTTGGCAACAACAAAAACCTCATCACGAGTACAATGTTGGAACAACTTCTGGTGATTGGTATTCGGGACCGAAAGATGCAAAAGGAGTTCCGGCCTCTACGATGCGTGATGGTACACCAAAAGGTTATGCTTTTTTACATGTAGATGGTAATCAATATAAATTTGATTATAAAGTTGCAAATTCACCAAAAGAAAAACAAATCGACCTGTACCACACAAAAAAAGTAAAAGAAGGTAAACGCAATCGTGCTTTTTTATATGCTAATTTCTTTATGGGACATGAATCAAATAAAGTTGAATATCGTGTAAATAATGGTGAATGGAAAGAGATGAATTGGGATCCAACAGTTGATTACAATTATATGGAAACCATCATGAAAATTGATAATGCAGAAATTACAAATATTGGTAACAGACCTTCTGCTCCAGAAATTTCGAAACATATTTGGTCAGTTCGTTTACCGAATAAACTAAAAGTTGGAACTTATCCAATTGAAGTTCGCGCAACCGATTTGTACGGAAACACTTTTACAGAAAAATCTTCTTTCGAAGTTATTAAATAACCGTTTTATACACATCTTGATAAGCCACTTCTTTTGAAGTGGCTTTTTTAAATAAAATATTTTACAATTTATTCATGTTAAATAAAAATCAATAAACCTTTATTCAAATGTAAAACTAATATCAAGACCTCTATTTTAGTAATGTTTACTTAAAAATCTCTTAACCATGAGTTAAACAACTTCATAAAAAGAAGTTCTAGTTTTGTTAAAATTTTTAACACATAAACATTTCACATTTACAGCTATGAAACAATTAAAATTACCACTACTTCTACTAGGTGGATTTTTAAGTTTACACGCCAATGCTAAAACTTACACCGGAACAGATTATCATCAATCGATTTCTCAAGATCAAAATCCAATCAAAGGTCAAATCGTTGATCAAAACGGATTAGGAATTGCAGATGTAGAAATCATCATCAAGGGAACATCTTTTAAAACATTTACAGACGGAGATGGTTTTTTCGAATTTGTTTCAGTAAATGTTGCTCATCCTACATTATTGGTAAATTCATCTCAACACAAATTTATTGAATACACACCGAAAGATATTTCTCAAGTAAAAATTACTTTACAAGAAGAATCTAACCAACTGAATGAGGTAATTGTAACTGCTTTGGGGATAAAGCGAGAGCAGAAAAAATTAGGATTTGCTCAACAAAATATAGGTTCGGAAGAACTTGCAACAGCAGAAGCGAATAACTGGTCTTCGGGATTGAAAGGAAAAGTAGCTGGTCTTAATATTATTTCTGGAGGAAATGGACCAATCAATTCTCAGCAAATTATTTTGCGCGGAGCAAATTCAATCGACCAATCAAAAAATTACGCTTTAATTGTCATCGATGGTGTTCCAATGAGTACAGAAATGACTTCTTCTGGAAACAATACTGCTTACATGGGCGATGATTCACCTATCGATTTTGGTAACGGTATTTCTGACATCAATCAAGCAGATATCGAAAGTGTAACCGTTTTAAAAGGTCCTTCTGCAGCGGCTCTTTATGGAAACAAAGCTGCAAATGGAGCTTTAATTATAACAACAAAATCAGGTAAAAAAGGTAAACAATTAGGTTTAGAATATAAATCAACTGTAGCTATTGACGTTATTAACAATTGGCCAGATTTTCAATATGAATATGGTCAAGGAACTGGAAAAAGTTTCGATAAAAACGGCAATCCTTATTACTCATATCAAACCTCAGCAGATGGACCAAATACAGGAAGTACTTCTTCTGCATTCGGACCAAAATTTGACGGACAATCATTTTTTCAATATGATCCAACTTTAGAAAAACAAGGGGCTGAAAGAACTTTATGGCGTGCGTATAAAGATAATAGAAAAGGGTTTTGGCAAACTGGTTTCACTTTCAGTAATGCAGTTACACTTTCTGGTGGAAATGACAAAGGAAGTATGAGAGCTTCTATTGGACATCAGAAAAATAGCTGGATTATGCCAAATACAGGCTACGAAAATTATACTGCTGCTATTAATGGAAACTATCAAGTAAGTGATCGCATCAAAGTTTCGACTGCCTTAAACTATACTCGCAAAACAAGTGATAATTTACCAGGAACTGGTTACAATAACGGATCTATTGCTTATTTTATGATCTTCCAAAATCCAAACGTAGATTTAAATT
Source organism: Empedobacter sp. UBA7494 (assembly GCF_002478465.1). NCBI lineage: Bacteria > Pseudomonadati > Bacteroidota > Flavobacteriia > Flavobacteriales > Weeksellaceae > Empedobacter > Empedobacter sp. UBA7494. The sequence goes on along the minus strand of NZ_DLOC01000098.1, from coordinate 21,689 downwards.
GGTACAAACCAATTTGGAAAAAGGATTTCAATGGAGTAAAAATGATTCGCCCATTTAGTTCATACATGGACAATCCTTATGCTATTGCTTACGAAGCTGTTAATCCAATGAGTAGTAATCAAATTGTTGGAAATATTAGAGCAGATTTTAAATTAAGCAATAAATTAAGCTTAATGTTACGTCCTGCAATTAATACCTATACTCAATTGCGCGAACAAAAACGTCCATTTGATATGAATCGTACGCCGAATGGATATTACAAAAGACAAGACATATCTAAAACTGAAACAAATATCGATTTCTTATTAACTTATACTGATAAATGGGGAGATTTTGGTTTCAATGCAAATGTTGGAGGTAATAGAAAAAATTATGAATACAGAAATTTAACGGCTTGGGTAAATGGTTTAGCTTCGCCTGGAGTTTATAAACTTTCGAATGGATTAACTTCTCCTTTTGCAAGAACGTATGATTCTAATTTAAAAGAAAATTCATTATATGGAATGGCTTCATTTGGTTGGAAAGACATGATTTTCGTTGATTTTACAGGTCGTAACGACTGGAATTCTTCTGTTGCAGTAAAATATAGCTCATTCTTTTATCCTTCAGTCTCTTCAAGTTTTATTCTGTCAGATTTATTCAAAATAAAAGGACCTATTAATTACTTAAAATACCGTTTATCATTTGCAAAAGTTGGTAACGGAGGTACAACAGGTTGGACAAATAGATATTACGATCAAAGCGATTTTACAGCATCTGCAGTAGTACCTGGAAGATTATTTAATCCTGATATTAAACCTGAATCTACAACATCATGGGAAACTGGTTTCGAGGCTTTATTATTCAAGAAAAGATTAAGCTTAGATTTTACAGTTTATCAACAAAGTACAAAAAATCAAATCTTCGAATTACCAAATGATATCACAACTGGCTATTCAAGAAGAGTGGTAAATGGAGGAGAAATTGAAAACCGAGGAATTGAAATAGCAGCTACGTATTCTCCAATTAAAAGTAAAGATTTTGAATGGAAAATGATTGGAACTTGGTCTAAAAATGAAAACAAAGTAAAATCTTTAGTAGAAGGAATAGAAGGTGATCAAATGATTCTTGGTCAATCTGGAACAGTTTATCAAATTGCTAAAGTTGGCGGTTCTTCTACAGCTCTATATGGTGAAAAATTTGTAAGAAACGATGCGGGACAAATCATTTATGATGCAAAAACAGGTGTTCCACTTAAAAATGGATTAATAGAATATGTTGGAGACGCAACACCTAAATGGAGAGCAGGTTTCACAAATGAAATCAAATTCAAAACATTGCGTTTCAGTTTTACATTAGACGGACAATATGGTGGAATTGTCTATTCACAAACTTATCACAAAATGATGGAGCAAGGAAAATTGGCAGATTCTTTACCTGGTCGAGAAGATGGTTACATCATTGGAAATGGTGTTGTATTGAATGCTGACGGAACTTATTCTCCAAATACAACAAAAGCTGATGTGGCAACTTATTATGCTGAATATAATCGTCGTGCAAATGTAGAATCTAATTCATTCGAAGCTTCATATTTAAAATTAAGAGATGTGAGTTTAACATTTGATTTTCCTAAAAGATTATTATCAAAAACAGGTTTACAAGCATTGTCATTAACAGTTTACGGACGCGATTTATTCACGATTAGTGATTTTCCTTTATACGATCCAGAAACAGCATCATTAAATGGAAATACTTATGTACCTGGAGTTGAAATGGGACAAATGCCGTCAACAGCAACGTATGGAGTAACCTTAAAAGCTTCATTATAATTTACAACATTCAATTTATTAAAATGAAAAAGATTTCAATTCAACTATTTTTTGCCTTCACTATAATTTCAACTGTTTTCTCTTGTACAAACGATTTTGAGAAAGCAAATGAAGATCCAAACTTAATCACAGAAATTAATTCAGGTTCTGTTTTAAATCCTGTTCTTTATGATTTGGCTGAAAATAATGTTTTAAAAAACTACGATATTACAGCTCAATTGATGCAAGTTCATATTCCTTATCCAAGCAATGCAATGGGACTTCATCGTTATGATGTAACAACAGGAACGGGAAATTCGACTTGGAATAATGCCTACACAAATCTTGTTAATTTGGAGGAAATGCTAAAAGTTTCGCAAAAAGCTGGAGATGTCAATTATCAAGCAATTGCATTAACGCTTCGTTCTTTAGTTATTTCTAATTTAACCGATATGTTTGGCGATGTTCCTTTTTCTCAAGCAGCCAAAGCAGAAGAAGGAATTACAAAACCAAAATTTGATACACAACAAGATATTTATAAGCAATTATTAAATGATTTAGAGAAAGCAAATCAATTATATGTAACTAATTTAGGTCTAAAATATGGTACCGATATTTTATTCCCAAGTAGTGAAAAAAACATCAATATAACACGTTGGAAAAAATTCACAAATTCTCTTAAAATGAGATTATTATTAAGAATTTCGAATCGTGATGCATCTGCCTTAACAGAACTTAAAAAAATAATTGATAATCCGACAACTTATCCTATTTTCGAAAGTGAATCAGAATCTGCTATTTTACAAATTTCTGGTTTAGCACCAAGTTTATCTCCTTGGCCAAGAGCACAAGATTATAGAGATAGCCGAACATTCACAACATTTTTTATTGATAAAATGAATGAAACTAATGATCCTCGTTTACCAATTTTAGTCAATAAAGCTTCTAATTTGGATGGTTCTTCATTAGGTTACAAAGGAGTTCCTGCAGCTTACGAAGGAAATAGTTCTGATTACAAATTCAATCCGTCATCTCCTAACAATGCAATTGTTATCGCTCCGATGAAAATTCCATTAATGACTTATGCTGAAGTTGAGTTTATAAAAGCTGAAATGGCTCAAAAAGGTTTAGGTGGTGATGCAAAAACTCATTATGATAAAGCTGTAAAAGCTGCTGTACAATTATGGACGAATATCGAGCCTACTGCTGAATTTATGGCACAAGAAAAAATTAAATACAACAATACGTTAGAACGTATCATCGATCAAAAATATTTTGCTTTATTCTTTACAGATTACCAACAATGGTTTGAATATAAAAGAACTGGTTTTCCAAAATTACCGACAACTTCTACCATGTTGAATGATAAAAAAATGCCTCGTCGTATGCTTTATCCAACAAGTGTTAGAAATTATAACCCAGAAGGCTATCAGAACGCACTTCAACAAATGGGACCAGATAACATCAATACGCGTGTTTGGTGGGATGTAAATTAATTGCATACATTCCACATTTAATAGAAAACGACCTTGTAATTAAGGTCGTTTTCGTTTTATTTGTATCTTCACTAAAAATATTTTTATGCATATAGAAGAGTTAAGAGAGTTTTGTTTAGGACTTCCATTGGTCGAAGAAAAATTTCCTTTTGATCAATCTACTTTGGTCTTTTATATCGCTGGAAAAATGTTTTGCCTTTGTGATATTGACAATTTTGATTCTGTAAATATCAAATGTGATCCAGATAACGCAATCGAATTACGTGCAACTTTCGAAGCTGTAATTCCTGGTTATCACATGAACAAAAAGCATTGGAATACCGTTAAAATTCATCAAGACGTGAAAGACATTCAAATCAAAGAATGGATAAAAGATTCTTACAATTTAGTCATCTTAACTTTACCAAAATCCAAACGTCCTGAGTTACTTAAAGAATAATTTAAACTTAATTCTTAATATTTTTAGGTTATTTATATAGATATTATCATCTTTGTCTTTCAATGGGGTGCTAAAAAGCTGAGAATATACCCAAGAACAATTTTGTTCTATACCTGATCCAGATAATGCTGGCGGAGGAATTGATGTTAGCAATAACTTCTATCTCCTCATCAAAACAAATTATGATGAAGGAAATTATTTTACAAACAACTTGGCTCGAATGGCTGGGTGTCACTTTTTCTATTTTTCAAGTCGTATTGGCGAGATTCAACAATCCAAAAAATTATTTATTTGGAATTGCAGGAATTACATTATCGCTTTTCGTCATGTTCAATTCTAAGCTATATGCCGAATTCACACTTAATATTTATTATTTAGTAATGAGCATTTATGGCTGGTTGTATTGGAAATTTGGACAACAAAAACACGAAATTGAAATTTCAACAGCCAACAAAAAAGAATGGGGAATTGTAACAGGAATTGTTTTGAGTAGTTTTACCATTTTTTATTTAGCACTTACACATTTTACCGATTCTGATGTACCAATTTGGGATTCAATCGTAAGCGCATTTGCTTGGGCAGGTATGTGGTTAATGGCAAAACGTAAACTCGAAAATTGGATTTTGTTGAATATTAGTAACATTATTTCAATTCCATTAATGATTCACAAAGATTTGTATTTATACGCTATTTTATCGTTGATTTTATTCTGCGTAGCGATTTCTGGATATTTTAATTGGAGAAAAATTTTGAATGAAAAAAATGCTTGATATTCCCAAACTTCGACAACAATTATTAAATAAAGAATCGTTTAATCAAGTAGTTCTCGATCATATTTACACTCAAAATTGGTTGAATATTTGGGTTCCTAAACAATACAATGGACTTGGTTTACATTTTTCCGAAGGATTAAAAGTTTTACAATCTGTTGCTAAAATTGACGGAAGTTTAGGTTGGTTTATAACGCTTTGTAGTGGTGCAAATTATTTTTCTCGAAATCTAAAACCTGATGTTGCTTCTAATTTATTCTCTTCACAAAAAACGTGTTTTGGAGGAAGCGGAATGCTTGGTGGAACTGCTGAAAAAGTTGGAGATAAATATATCATAAACGGTTTGTGGCATTATGCAACTGGCGCTCCTTATCTCACTCATTTTACATTAAATGCGAAAATAATCGAAGATGGAAAAGAGATTTTGGATGAAAATGGTGAACCAAAGTTTTTGTCATTTATTTTAAATCAATCTCAAGTTAAATTAATTTCAACTTGGAAATCAATGGGAATGGTTGCAACATCTTCTCATAGTTTTGAAGTAGAAAATGAAATCGTTCATCAAGATTATAGTTTTATTTATAATCAATTTTATAGTGATGATTTGGTCGAAAAAATACCTTTCCGAATATTTGCTGATTTAACTTTATTGGTAAATTATCTTGGAATGGCTGAACATTTTATCGAAAAAAGTTTAGAGATTATTAATTACCAAAAACAAACAGATTTTGAACATTTCGTTATTAAATCAACTTCGAAAACTATTGAGTTTGCTAAAACAATAGAAAACTTATTAGTAAATAATTCTCCTATTTCACAAGAAATCGAAACTGAAATTCATTCGTTTGGAATAAAAACTGTTGAAAAAAACACTCAATTTATCATTGAAATTTATCCACAACTTGGAATTAAAGCTTCAAAAATCAATGAAGAAATCAATCAAATTTTCAGAGATTATTTTACCGCAACTCAACACCGAAATTTTAGACAAAATATTCAGCTCAAATAGTCTATTTATCTATATTTGCAAAACTTTTGGCTGCGTAATTTAATGGATAGAATATCAGATTCCGGTTCTGACAGTAAGGGTTCGAATCCCTTCGTGGTCACTATTTTATTTTTTTTTGCAATTTTTTTTTCATAGTTTAGCATATCACTAATTATTAATTAACACGTTATTATGAGAAAAAAATTACTATCTCTTTTATCGATAGCAGCAGTAGCTGTATCTTTTGGTCAAACTTATACAACACAAAATAGTGGTATTCCATTACAATCTTTTGGAGCAAGAGAATACTCTATTGTAGATCCTAATACAGCATGGATTACTTATTTTGATGGAGCTGGTACTCAAACATATCCTAAATATGTAGGAGTAACAACTAATGGAGGATCAACTTGGAAAGCTAATTTAGTATCTAATTTACCTTCAAATGCTTTAATATCAGATGTTGGAGCTGTAAATGGCACAACAGCATTTATTGTAACAGCTCCTGCGTCAGGTTCTGGAGCTGCAAATGGTTTATGGAAAACAACAAATAGCGGAACATCATGGGCTAAAGTTTCAGGAGTATTTGGAACTAGTTCTTTCGGAAATATCATCCATTTCTTTGATGCAAATAATGGTTTGGTTATTGGAGATCCTATTAATGGTAAATACGAAATGTACAAAACTACAGATGGAGGAAATACTTGGAGTACGTTAGGTACTGCACCTTCAACTTTAGTTAGTACTGAATATGGATATGTAGCTGGTAGAGTATTTTTAGGAGAAGATTTATGGTTAACTTCAAATACTGGTAGAATTTTACATACAAATGATAGAGGTGCTACTTGGAAATCTTACTTGTCTCCTGTTGATGATTTTTCAGGTGAAGACTCAAGTGCTAGCATGTCCTTTTCTTCATCTAAATATGGATTGTTAGTAGATAATACAGCTGTATTATGGTTCACTGAAGATAGTGGAGCTAACTGGGATGTTATGTCATCAAATAGTTATTATGATGGAGATATTTCATATATCCCTGGATCTAATGGAATCTTCCTTTCAACAGGATTTAGCTCAACTTCAGAATTAGGTGTAGGATCTGCTTATTCTAAAGATAATGGTAAAACTTGGACTAAGATTGATGATGGTCAACAAAGATTATTTATCGGAGCTTATGATTGTAAATCTGTTTGGGTAGGTCATTTCACTTCAGATACAAAAGGAACAGGTGGAGTTTTAAAATTAAATGATATTCCAGGATGTTCATTAGCTACGACAGAACAAACAGCAACAAAAGTTGAATTAAAAGCTGTTATAAATGGTGGTACACTTAATGTTATTTCAAACAAAGAAATAAAAAGCGTATTGGTTGGAGATTTAACAGGAAGAAAACTTTCAGAAGTACAATCTAAAGATGTTAATATCTCTGCATTAAAAGCTGGTGTATACTATGCTCGCGTAGCTTATGCTGATGGTGCTTATGGAACAGTGAAGTTTATTGTAAAATAATTTACATCCTATAAAATTTTAGAAAGGGCAAAACCAAGGTTTTGTCCTTTTCTATTTCTACATTTGCCAAAATTTTTCAGTTTTGGAAATCGAGATTTTATTCTATTTATGCATGGCAGCTTATTGCGCTGGCTTCATCGACTCTATTGTTGGTGGTGGTGGATTAATACAAACGCCATTATCACTTGCTTTTTTACCTAATTTACCTGTTTCAACAATAATCGGAACGCTAAAAATTCCAGCAATTAGTGGAACAGCTTTAGCAACTTCACAATATCTAAAAAAGGTAAAAATAGATTGGAAACTTTTTGCTATTATGGCTATATGTGCATTTGTATCCGCTTTTTTAGGTTCGCAATTGTTAACGGTTATCAATAATGATTTTATGAAGCCTGTTTTGTTAATCATTTTGATTGTTTTAGCCATTTACACTATTTTCAAGAAAGATTTTGGACAAGCAACCGAGCGTAAAATTCCTTACCACATTGCGATTATCAATGGTTGTATTGTGAGTATTGCAGTTGGTTTTTACGATGGCTTTATTGGTCCTGCAACTGGAACTTTCTTTATTTTGGGATTCGTAACACTTCTTGGTATGGATTTTTTGAAAGCTAATACTAATGCAAAACTGATCAATTTAGCGACTAATTTTGGTTCGATTTGTTTGTTTTTAATCAAAGGGCAAATTATCTGGAAAATAGCTTTACCAATGGCTATTTGCAACGCTTTAGGAGGTTTTATTGGAGCAAAATTAGCCATCAACAAAGGGAATAAATTTATTCGATACATATTTATTTTGGTAATCCTACTCTCAATTTGTAGATTTGGTTATGAAGTAATTTTCAAGTAAATGAAAACCATTTTTTCAATTATTTTTGTTTCTGCATTTATCACTGTTTTTTCTCAAAAGTTTGAGTTAAAAGATTCAGTTTTGATTGAAAATAAAACAATCAAATCAATTGATACTGATCTAAATAATTCGATTTATTTGATTTCAAATACTAGAATTGAAAAAATATTTCAGTCAAAAAAGAACAAAAGGATTGATCTCAAAAATATTATTACTTCAGTTGATGTCAATAATCCACTTCGAGCTTATGTGTATTCAAATTTTAATCAACTCACTATTTTAGACGAAGATTTGAATCCTATTCAGGATATTGTAAAGATTAAATCAAACGATTTTATGCCTGCTGCATTAAAAGTTGTTGACACACAATTTTGTTGGTTTTATGATTTAATCGGGAATAAAATTGTTTACTATAATTATCAATTGCAAAAACCAATTCTGACATCAAAACAAATCTATTTAAAACATAATGATCAATCAATCGATAAAATACATGTGTACAAAAATTTGGTGTATTTAAAAGGTCATAAAACGATTTATGTTTACGATGATTATGGAAATTTCAAATCTAATTTTGAATTTGACACTAATCAGCAACCTTTTTATTTTTATAAAGATGTTATTTTATATATAAATGACAATAAGCTAATATCAAAAAACATTATCAATCAAAATTTGACGACTTTTATTGATTTAGAAAATGTAAAAAGTTTTGCACTTAGCGAAAAAAATCTTTATACTTTGGTCGAAAATAAAATTTACACTTATACTATTTTAAGTACAAACGATTAATAATAAGCTATTTAATCAATTAAAACTAATTACTAATCCTTATTTATTTTTAATTTATAATTGAATAAAAATTCATAAATCAATCGGAATAATTTTTTTCTAAAAAAAGATTTTTCTATGAGTCACTTGCTTAGATTTTGTTTTGAAAATTAAGCTTTAGTATATTTGCAAACGTTAAAATAATTGGAAAATGCATATCGCCATAGCCGGAAATATTGGAGCAGGTAAAACTACTCTAACAAACCTTTTAGCAAAACAATACAACTGGACAGCTCAGTTTGAAGATGTAGAAATGAATCCGTATTTGGATGATTTTTACAACGACATGGAAAAATGGGCGTTCAATCTTCAGATTTATTTCTTAGGAAGCCGTTTTAATCAAGTAAAAGAGATTAGAGAAAGCGGAAAAGACATTATTCAGGATCGTACAATTTACGAAGATGCGCATATTTTTGCGAGTAACTTGAACGATATGGGATTATTGTCTACAAGAGATTATAACAACTATTTGCGTGTTTTTAATTTGATGACAAGTTTTGTAGAAGCACCAGATTTATTGATTTATCTTAAAGCTTCAATTCCTACATTGGTTTCGCAAATTCAGAAACGCGGTCGCGATTACGAAAATTCGATTAGTATTGATTATTTGAATCGTCTAAACGAGAAATACGACAAGTGGATTTCGAATTATAAAGAAGGAAAAGTATTGGTAATCGACGTGGACAATTTAGATTTTGTTGAAAATAAAGAAGATTTAGGATTCATTTTCAATAAAATAGAAGGAGAAATTAACGGACTTTTTTAGTCAGAAAAAATAAAGTAACTTGCACGGCTTGATTTTAAATTTAATCAGGCCGTTTTTCTGCGTAAAAAATTATGGAAAATAAAAGTATTTTGAAGGGAGTTTTGTTCGTTGCAATGGGTGCTAGTTTCTACGGAATGTTAGCAACATTTGTAAAAATTGCATACGATCAAGGCTATACGACTGCCGAGGTAACAACTTCTCAGTTTGTATTAGGAATTTTGATTTTGGGAATCATCAACTTATTTATGATGAGTAAAAAAGATTTACCAAAGATTGAACAAAAAGATAAAAAAAGGTTGATTCTTGCTGGAACTTCGTTAGGTTTCACAAGTTTATTTTACTATCTAGCGGTACAATATATCAATGTATCAATCGCAATTGTATTGTTGATGCAAACGGTTTGGATTAGTATTTTGGTTGAGAGTATTTTGGGTAAACAATTTCCTTCTGCCAAAAAATTAATTGCAATGGTTTTGGTATTATTTGGAACTGTTTTGGCAACAAATTTAATCAACCAAGAAGTCGAATTAAATCCTAAAGGATTGTTTTGGGGATTTTTAGCGGCTTGTTCTTTTACGGCTACCATGTTTACATCGAATAGTTTGGCTAATTATTTACCGGCTTATAAAAAAAGTTTGTGGATGCTTTTTGGAGGTTCTATTATTGTGTCTCTATTTTTATTTTTTAGCCAAATCGGACCTTATTACTTTGATGGTTTAATGAGCTTTTACAACAACTTTTCAAATGATGTAAATGGAATTCATGCATTCAATTTTAGCATTTTTTATACTTGGGGATTACCGTTGGCAATTTTCGGAACTGTCTTACCTCCTATTCTTTTAAACAAAGGTTTTCCGCACACAGGATTAGGTTTGGGAAGTATTGTTTCTTCGTTAGAATTACCCGTTTCAGTAACCATGGCTTTTGTGCTTTTACATGAACAAGTACTCGCAATACAATGGACAGGAATCGCCGTTATTATTTTTGCTATTATTATATCAAATCTGAATTTTAAGAAAAAATAAATTCAAAATGACGAATATTCTTATAAGTCAATGAAAATTCAATCACAAAAAAAGCCAACTCGTAATAAGTTGGCTTTGTATTTTGAGTAAAATCTAAATTATTTCACCAAAATTTTATTCGCTAATTGATTTGTTCCATCAATTTTTTCTTGAATTGGTAAACCTAATAACTTCGCAAGCATTGGATAGATTTCTGTATTTGGAAAAACTTTAATCTCTTTACCAGACTTAATATTTGGTCCCCAAGCCATAAAAGTCGCTTTCATTTCTGGCGTTTCTTTTACATAAAAACCATGCGAACCTTTCGGTGCATTTTTGTTTGAGAAATAGTTTGGAGCATGTGCAATCAAAATAATATCTCCAATACGATTGTATCGATCATTCTTTTTATCAAAATGATATTTAGATGGGACATTTGTTGTTTTATACACTTCGAACGTATTATTCTGAACTGCTTTTATTTCTTTGTAAATTGATTCGATATCATTTTTATCTTTTACAAAAAGACTTACATAAGAACCATTTGAAGCAACTTGTACTTTTGATTCATCAATTTTAATTGGCAATTTCAACGGATTTTCATCATCAATTCTTGTCATTCCGTGATCAGAAACAAAAACAAAATTCACTTTCAAACCTGTTTTTGCAACCTCATCATTCAATTTCTTGATTGATTGATCTACAAACTGTACAGCTTCCTTTGTTTCAGGCGCATCAGGTCCAAAAGAATGTCCTGCGTGGTCTACTTCCGGAAAATAAAACGTAATCAAATGTGGACGTTTTTCAGCTGGTAATTCTAACCAATTAACCACTTGCTGAATACGATAATCAATTGGTGATTTCTCCGAATACTTGTACGAATACGTTGGAAACATACCATTAATAGGCGCTTCCGAACCTGGCCAATAGTAACAAGCAGCTAACATTTTGTTCTGCTCTGCAAGATTCCAAATTGGCGTTCCTCCGTACCATTTCGGATTGATAACTGCATTCCTATTTCCCAATGAATAACGATCACCAACTTCTATATCTAACATATTATTACCTACCAAACCATGATGAATAGGTGTTAAACCTGTTACGATTGTGTAGTGATTTGGAAACGTAACCGATGGAAAAGAGGGATACATAGCATCGGCTTTCACTCCTTTTTTAGTCAAAGCTAATAGATTTTTAGCTTCATGTTTTTGAGCATAATCATAACGAAAACCATCTGCCGAAATCAAGATAACATAAGGTTTATCTTGTTGTTTAGCATCATTCACACGATTTTCAATTACGATTTGTTCTTCGATTTCTTGTGCATTTGCTGTAATTGAGAACGTTAAAACAATTGCAGAAAATATACTAAGTATTGATTTTTTCATGCCTCAAATTTAAAAAGTTTTATACTTAGAATGAATTAAAAAAATGTCAAATCTTCATGAAAAACCATAAAAAAACTTATTTATAAATAAACCAGTTTCATAATATGTTAAGCAAAACTTATCAAATCTTCGTAGGCTTTTTTAGCACCTTCAAAAACTTGTTGTTGTTCTTCTTCAGTTGTAAATTCTTGATTGATATAACCAATAAAAGTTTTCCAGATTTGACCAAGGTTTTCGCCATAATGTCCAAAGTAATTGAAACCTTTATTCTCTAAAAAAGGATATTTTTTCAGTGTTTTTGCAATTACATTTCCGCCAAGCATAGAACCTTCTATCACATACAAAGCTCCAATTGCTTCGGCTCTATTTCGAAGATCGAATTGTTTTGGTACATTCAATTCTTCTAAACCCAACTCATTGATATCTTGTTCAATCAAAGACAATTTGTTCAATTTTGTCAACGTTAAATTTTTTAAATCTTTGTCATTCAAAAATTGTTTGATAGAATCTTCATAAGATTTTAGAAAAATATGATTAACCTGCAACATTTTATAGTAATTTTTATCTGTAAATGTGCTGTTAAACAATTTATTCGACTCTAATTTATCTTCAATTTCTTTGTGATAAACCGCTGTTTTTTCTTTTAAATAATCAGATAGCATTCGTTAGATTTTTTTAAATGTTAATATAAAAGTTGTTCCTTCTCCTACTCTACTTTCAAAAGATATATCACCATTCATTCTGTCCATCATTCTATGCGCAATCGAAAGTCCAACTCCGTTTCCAGAAATGTTTCCAGTGTTAGACATTCTGCTAAATAGCTTGAACATTTTATGATAATCTTCTTCTTTTATGCCAATTCCGTTATCTTTTATTTTGAAGATAACTTCTTTATTATTGATTTCAGATGATATTTCAACCTTTGGGTGTTTTGCTTGAGATGAATATTTTATAGCATTACCAATAATATTCAGAAAAACCTCATAAAACATTGTTTTATCCCCCAAAACATTATGTATTTCTTTTACAACAACTTCAGTATTGTTAATCTTATAATACAACAAAACATCGTGTATAATCTTTTCTATGATTGGTTTTGTTTCGATTGTAGACAATACAATTTCTGATTTTTTAGCTTTACTCAACGCCAAAAGATCCTGCATCATTTGTGTCATTCGATCAATTTCTTCAATAACACTTCTTAATCGATCATTTTTAATTTCATCATCTTTCAAACTTCGTTGAAGCATCTGACAATTCAATTTCATCACCGATAATGGTGTGCGTAAATCATGAGAAACTGTATAGGTAAACGAGTCTAATTCGTCATTTATTTCTTTTAACTGTTCATATAAACTATGAATTTTGAACGACTGTAAATGAAGTGTTTCTATAATTAACTTAATCACTTCTTTCGCTACATATTTCTCCTTATCTAACCAAATAAACGATTTACTCTTTATGTTCTCTTGCCAAATCTTGAAAGAAGTTCGAGGAGAAAAACTATGTATTTCATTGCCATTTATAACATCTACATTTTTAATTTTACTTGGTTCTCCAGCCCAATTTAAGGTTTGAATTTGTTCTTTTTTGAACCAAATTATAAAATGTTCATAAGTTTGATTTAGAAAACAAAACATTACACCAGCCGAATTTGTACTAAGCTTAAGCTCTTGTCCATAATCTAGATTAAAAGTATTCGACGTGAATAAACCTGCTGATTTTCTTTTAAATGCCCATTCTTTTATTCTCAAAATTTCTTCTTTATCTGGCGTTTCGCCTTCTACAAAAACATCGTCAAAATTAACCAATGCAATTCCATCTGCCTTTGTAAGATTAAGTACCTCTTTTAGATTATTATTAATTGATTGCTGAAGATTTTCTTCTGTTAAAAGATTTTCTTTGAGTTTAATCGCTGTTTCATTAAAATAATTTTGAAACTTTAATCGTTCAGTTGCTTTAAAATTTACATAAGTCAATCTTGCTTGACGCGTTAATAATTCGGTTTGCAAACGAACTTGATTTGGAATAAATTTTGGCTTAGAATTCTGACACGCTACAATTCCCCATAATTTCTCGTTAATTACAATAGAAATAGAAAAACTTGCTTCACAATTAGCATTACGCAAATACTGTAGATGTATCGGAGAAAGTGCTCTAACAGAAGAGTACTTCAAGTTAATTTTGTGATAATTTACATTACAAATTAAAATGATTCTTTTACTGTTAACATCTGCAACCAAACGGCTTTTTTTCTCTAAATACAGTTGACGTGCTTGTTTAGGAATATCAAATTCTGGATAACGCAAACCCATATAAGAATCTAATCCATTATCAATTTCTTCCGCTATAACAACGCCGCTGCCATCTTCCAAAAATTTATATAGCATTACTCTCTCGTAATGAATCAAACTCTTTATAGATGAAATTAACAAATTCCAAGTTGAGCTTATAGACTTTGAGTACAAGATTTGTTCAGAAAAATTATAATAGGCTAATCTGTTTTCTAAAATAATTAATTCTTCTAACTCCAAATAAATCAATTCCTCAAAATGATAGACTGTTAAATGATAAATTTTCGAATTAACTTTTGTATTAGTTCGGTAAAAATCACCTTGTTCTAAATTCAAAACCTCGTCAAAATCAAGCTCAAAATCATGAAGTTGATTAATGTCTTGACTTAATATCTTTTCGGTAGAAATTTCAAATAATTCATCAATATTTTGAGAAAAAAATTCAATTTGATGCGAATTTTTATGAATTCCTATCAAATATCCAAAAGGTTGAATTTCGTTGAGAAACTGAATTTCTTCGTCTTCACAATTTTTGATGATTTGGTTGGTCATATAAATGGTTTAGGAGTGTAATTATGAATCTAAGTTAAATTTATTTTTTAATCTTCTTGTCTTTTAATTTTCAGAATATAATTTTCCAACTCTAATTCATCGGTATCCACTAATTCGAAATCATTAAAATGAGTTAAACGATTCTCAAAAAACGCTGTAACTTTTTCTTTTTCTAACGATGGATGAACCTTGATTCCGTTGAATTTTATGTTCTTCATGTAGACATAAAAATCGTAATCAAAATCGGTTTCTCCCAAATATGTATTGGCAATTTTTCCTTTCCATTTGATGTCAAAAACACCAAATTCTTCTGTGTCTAAAAACGTAATTTCGTGCTGAGCAACCGTGTCATTTCCTAACATCGAAATACCAAAAGCAAGATTTTCTGACTCGTCAAGATTTACTGGAAGAGGATCAATTTCGAATGTTTTTTTATTGAGTTGATTAAAATCTAATTGCGCATCATTTTCGATCTTTATTCCTTTATTGTTCCAATATGTACTTGAGATAATTGCGTGATCATAATTAATCCAAAGTTGCTTTTCGGCATTCTCTTCAGAAATGTCATCTATTTCATCCAAATCATCTTTATATTCTTCTTCTTCGTCATAATTATCTGACTCTAAATGAAGATCCATCCAAAGGTCAAAATTTTCATCAAGGCGAGCACTCCAAACAAAATCTATTACTTTGTGTCCGTTTGTAAATGGGCTATTCGAAAAATATATTTTGTTATTATCCTTACTCATAAATTGGGTTTTGACTTATGTTTTGAATTTACAACGATTATTCTACTCTACAAAATTTTAAAAAATAATTGGTTCGTTTATTAGATATTGTCATTGATTTTCAAAGAAATAAAAAAAGTGCAATTTCTATAGAAATTGCACTTTTAAATTATAGTTATGATTTATAAATCAATTTAATTACAAGGTTTCTTTTAACCACTTGAAAAATTCTGTATGCCAAATCACAGAATTTTGTGGTTTTAACACCCAATGATTTTCTTCAGGGAAATAAATGAAACGAGATTTGATTCCTTTCAATTGTAAAATTTGATAAGCCTCTTGTCCTTGTCCCATTGGCACGCGATAATCGTGACCTCCAACATAAATTAACATTGGCGTATTCCATTTATTTACTAATTCTGTACTACTTGGATCAAATTTAGAATACGTTTTTTGCGCAGCTTTGTTATTTGTTTCCCACCAAGCTCCACCAGCATCCCAGTTTGTAAAGAAAATTTCTTCTGTAGTTCCGTACATCGATTTCAAATCGAAAACACCATTATGTGCAATAAAAGATTTGAAACGACCTTCGTGAATACCTGCTAAATAATAAACAGAATATCCTCCGTAAGATGCACCAACAGCACCACGACGATCTTTATCTACATAAGATTCTTTCGAAATATCATCAATCGCAGCCAAATAATCTTGCATTACTTGTCCTCCCCAATCTTTCGAGATTTGCTCATTCCACTCTACTCCATGACCTGGCATTCCACGACGGTTTGGTGCAATTACAATATACCCTTGCGCTGCCATTAATTGAAAATTCCAACGAGGAGAATAAAATTGAGTTAAAGCAGATTGTGGTCCACCTTGACAATATAATAAAGTTGGGTATTTTTTATTCGGATCGAAATTTGGCGGATAAATTACCCACGCATGCATTTCTTTTCCGTCTGTAGTTTTAATTTTACGTGCTTTTACATCACTCAACGCAATGTTATCGAAGATGTCTTTGTTTTCGTTTGTTAATTGCGTTAATGCTCCAGATTTTAAATCAACTACATAAA
Organism: Empedobacter sp. UBA7494; assembly: GCF_002478465.1. NCBI lineage: Bacteria > Pseudomonadati > Bacteroidota > Flavobacteriia > Flavobacteriales > Weeksellaceae > Empedobacter > Empedobacter sp. UBA7494. The sequence continues at coordinate 5,214 of NZ_DLOC01000098.1, read as the reverse complement.
TTTCTGCAGCGTGATTGATATCTGTTTTTGTAACAATTGCTTTATTACCAACAATTTCTTTGATGTCTGCAATGTCAAAATCACCTTTTGTAATTTGTTTGATAAAAGGCATTTTTCTCATTTTGAAGTTTACATCAACCTCAAATAATTGAATTGTTCCTCCTACTGGCGCATTGAAATAAATTTTGTTACCATCATTGCTCCATTTATAACCTTGTACGGTTCCATCCCAATGTTTTGTAATATTCATTTCGATATCACCACGACGAACGATTAAGTCATTTTTATCTGCCTCGTAACCATCGCGCTCCATGCTCAAAAACGCAAAATCTCCTTGAGAAGAAAAACTTGGTGTATTGTCATAACCCATTTTTCCTTCTGTGATATTTTTCGTCGTTTTCGTTGCTAAATCATATTGATAAATATCTGTATTTGTGCTTAATGCGTAATCTGTTCCGAATTTCTTCTTAGAAACATACAAAACTTTTGTTCCATCTGGCGTCCAAACAAATTCTGAAACTGAATATGGTTCGTCTTTTAAAACATCAATTTTAGTCGAACCTTCTTTATTTTCTGATACAAATAAATGATCGTAATTACCATCATTCCAAGTATCCCAATGTCTGTAATTTAATTCGTTATAAATCTGCACATTTGATTTATCCATTTCTGGATAATAATCAGAACCAAAAACCTTTTGTAATTTAACTTTATCAGTTTCTGCTTTATATTGTTGAGATTTATTCAACGATTCATCAGCCAAAAGCGTTTTATAATCTTCGATTTCCGAAGCTTTTCCTCCTGCCAACGAAATCATATACGTTTTCGATGTGTCTTCTTGTGTTTTTACGTTAGTAGAAGTTACTTTGTAAATCAGATTTTTTTGATCTTTCGTTACTCCAACTGGAGCTACTTTTTTTACTTGCCAAAGAAGTTCTGGCGTCATTACTTTTTGTCCCATTGCTGTTGTCGATATCAAGATACTTGCGACTAATACAGAAAATCTATTCATGTTAATTTCAAATCTAAATAATTGTAAAAGTAACAATTCTTTATGGAGAAAGGTAAAATTTATAAATAAAAAAAGACATCATCCAGTACAAATTGTACTTAAATGATGTCTCCGCTAATAATTTTTTCAAATCGTCTAATCGATTCTTAAATTTAGGCTATATATTTTATATTAAACCACTTAATTAAAAGTTTAACTTATTTTTATGAGTAAAAACTGGAATAATTGCTCCAAAAACTAAATTTTGTTGAGAGAATACAATATCCTGTTTTGCTTTATCCGCTTTGTTTGCAGTTGTACGAATATCACTCAAATTAGCATATCCACCTTTTAATTCGGCTTGTACAAAGAAATAATCCCAAAAAGTAAAGTTGATCCCAACCATTGCAGCTGTAGCAAAACCTGCTAAGTGAAACTCATCATAACGTTCGTTACCCATCAATTTTACGTTAGAACGTGGATATAAAATCCCTGCTCCCAAACCAGCTGTTACGTTAACATCGATTCCTTTTCCGTTTTTTGTAATTGGGAAATGTTGAATATTATCAAAACGACGAACCTCTAAATTAGCATAGTTCAAACCATCTGTATGCTCAAACGTTAAGAAATCTTCTGTCAATTTTTGATCGACATTATTATATGTTCCATCGTAATCTGAACCTGTGTTGATGTGACCATTCATTTTTACAACTTGATCTTGATCCATCACATATTTCATGTGATCTATCCCGAAAGAGATATTCCAATTATCCGAAACAAAGTAACCTAAACGGAAGTTATATTGCGGAATCGTCATAGAACTTGGATTGAAATACTTGATTCCAAAGGAAGTTTGACGGTCATGAGCTGCTACATTATCTAACGTAAAATCGTACCCATCTCCTTTGAACTGAATATCTGATTTTGTATACTGCGCGTGATTCCAACCCCAATAAATATAAAATTTACCTTTATTATTTTTTCCTTGCCCGAAAGTAGTTGCAACCAAAGCAACTAAAAACATTACACTTATATACTTTCTCAAAATTTAACTTTTTGCAAATCTATTCTTAAAAAAATTGAGTAAAAATGATTTATGATATCAATTTTATATCTTAGCAATATTTAAAATCAATAAACATTGTTAAGCGTCATAAAATAAAATGATAAATATTTATTAAAAATGATCTCCTCTATTTTGTAATTAAAAATTAAAATATATTTTTGTGACATAATGAAAGACTACCTGATAAAACATAGCATCGGAATTTTTTTCACGCTTCTTTTGGTGTTCAGTACGAATATGCAAGGGTTAGCGGCTTATGTAGATTATCAGATGAAAATGGAGCAACGAGACAAAAAAGATTCTTCTGACAATGATCAAAAAGCTTTGTTTTCTCAAACTTCAACTGAAGAAGAAAATAATCAGAAAAATTCTTCGAGCGAAATCACAGAAAAAATACATTATTTCCACGAAATAAAATTGTTTACATTTTTTAATGTTAAACAAACTACACATTCGGATTTTCATCATTCTAATCCATATGCGTCTTTAGACAATGGTGTGACAACTCCACCTCCTGAATTAGTTTAATTTTTTAATTGATTTTTTGCATCATTCTATTCAAATCTATTGAATGGGCTGCAAATTTATTTTTATCATTTTAAATTATTAAATAATTCATTTTAAAATTATTATGAATCTTTTTCAAAATTGGAAAAAGGACATACCTGCGAGTATTGTTGTCTTTTTCGTTGCATTACCTTTATGTTTAGGTGTTGCGTTGGCCAGTGGTGCGCCTTTATTTGCCGGAATTATTGCGGGAATTGTAGGAGGAATTGTTGTTGGTCTTATTTCTAAATCCCAAATTGGTGTTTCTGGTCCTGCGGCTGGTTTGGTCGTTATTGTATTAACTGCTATTACAGATTTGGGCACTTACGAACTATTTTTAGTGGCGGTTGTTATCGCCGGAATTTTTCAGATATTACTAGGTATTCTAAAAGCTGGGGTTATTGGTTATTACTTTCCGTCTTCGGTGATTAAAGGAATGTTGTGTGCGATTGGTATTTCAATTTTCTTGAAACAAATTCCGTTAGTGTTAGGGTATACAGAAACATTTAGTTTTAGTAATTTTAGTTTAGATTTTATCACGCCAGGAGCGATTATTATTACAGCAATCTCTTTATTTATCTTGATTGTTTGGGATAATATTTTAGGAAAAAAATCAAACTTTTTCAAATTATTACCAGGATCATTAGTAGCTGTATTAATCGGTATTTTGTACCAAGTTACAATTGGTGATACCAATCACGAAGTATTTTCTATCGATCATAATCTATTAGTAAAAGTTCCTGTTCCTGAAAGCGTTTCTGACTTTATTGGTCAATTTACAACACCTGATTTTGCAAGCGGATTAACAAATCCTTTAGTTTGGCAAGTAGCCTTTACAATTGCTATTGTAGCATCGTTAGAATCTCTATTATCTGTAGAAGCATCAGATAAATTAGATCCATTAAAACGTCAAACACCTACAAATAGAGAGTTGATTGCGCAAGGTATTGGTAACTCTTTATCGGGTTTAATTGGTGGTTTACCAGTAACACAAGTTATTGTTCGTTCTTCTGCAAATGTGATGAGTGGTGGACTAACAAAATTATCAACAATTACACATGGAATTTTATTATTAGTAAGTGTAATTTCTATTCCAATGTTTTTAAATTTAATTCCAAATGCGGTTTTAGCCTCTATCCTATTGGTTATTGGATATAAATTAGGTAATCCAAAACAATTCTTGGATATGAAAAAATTAGGAAAAGATCAGTTAATTCCGTTCGCAGTAACAGTTATTGCAATTTTGGCAACAGATTTATTAAAAGGAATCATCATAGGTCTTATTGTTGGTGTAGTGGTTTCGTTAATCAAATCTTACAACAACTCGCACGTTATGTTGGTAAAAGAAGGAAATGTTTTCCATATGAATTTTGCTGAAGAGGTAACATTTGTAAACCGTGGTGCAATTGTAAAAGAGTTAGATGGTTTGAAACCTGGTTCTAACTTAGAATTAGATGTTCGTAAAACACGAATTTTAGATTATGATATTATTGAATATCTAGATGAATTTAAAGTAAAAGCAAAAAATAATAACATTAATATTCGATTGATTTCCGAACGAGGGACTGTCGATAATCCATCATCATTCAGAGAGTTTTTTGGTTACGTTTTAGTAGATGGAGCTCATTAATAAGTAATCAATTTTTAACTATTTTACAAACAAATAAAACATAATAAAATGACAAACAATTATTACAAAAATATTTTAGATAAAAACAGAGCTTGGGTTGAATCAAAATTAAATTTAGATCCAGATTTTTTTAGCAAATTGGCCGATGGTCAGCAACCTCCTCTTTTATGGATTGGATGTGCAGATAGTCGTGTTCCTGCAAATGAAATTATTGGTGCAAAACCGGGTGAAGTTTTTGTACATCGTAATATTGCCAATATGGTTGTCCATACTGATATGAATATGTTATCTGTGTTAGATTATGCAGTAAATGTATTAAAAGTAAAAGATGTTATTGTATGCGGACATTATGGTTGCGGTGGTGTAAAAACTGCAATGGGTAATGCATCTGTCGGATTAATTGATAACTGGCTACGACATATCAAAGATGTTTATCGATTTAATAAAGACGAATTAAATAATATAGAAGACGAGCACGAAAGGTTTGATCGTTTTGTAGAAATCAATGCAAGAGAACAGGTTTATAATTTAGCAAAAACATCTATTGTTCAAAATGCTTGGGCAAATGGTCAAGAATTGTATATTCATGGTTGGGTATATGGAGTTGGGACAGGATTGGTAAATGATTTAGATGTTTCATTAAACTCTAACGATGAACTTGATCAAGTTTTCCAATTAGAAATTACTCAATAATTTTTTAGATAAGATTTTTAGTAATGGTTAAAGTCAATTCGAAAGGATTGGCTTTTTATTTATAATTGATAATTTCTAAACATATAAAGAATAAAAAATAATTATCAAAAAATTCAAAATCCAATATAACCATGTGAAAGAATATACATTCGGATTAATATCTTGCCAAATATTGACATCTGTTAGTATAGATAAGCCAATAATGATATAGAAATTAGATTATTACTTTTTTTATAAAATCAATTATTTAAGTAAAATTTTAAAGATATAACCGGTAGTGCATTTGTA
>NZ_DLOC01000031.1:0-18536 GCF_002478465.1 Empedobacter sp. UBA7494 | reverse complement strand
TTTTAGGGAAGATTACACAACCTATTTTATATTTAACCTATAAAAAAGGAGCTAAATTTTTAGCTCCTTTTTAATTTTATAATGGAATTAAAGTAAAGATTTTACTTTCTCGATTACAGCAGTAGAATCTATTCCATACTTTTTCATTAAATCTGAAGGTGTTCCAGATTCACCAAATTTATCATTCACCGCAACAAAAGCTTGTTTTGTTGGTAATTTTTGTGATAAAACTCTTGCAACAGATTCACCTAAACCACCTAAAATATTGTGTTCTTCAGCTGTTACAATTTTTCCTGTTTTCTTTACAGAGTTTAAGATAATTTCTTCATCCAATGGTTTGATTGTATGAATATTGATTACCTCACAAGAAATTCCTTCTTTTTCTAACTCAGCAGCAGCAACCAAAGATTCCCAAACTAAGTGACCCGTCGCAACAATTGTTATATCAGAACCTTCGTTCATTAATATACCTTTACCAATTTCAAATTTTTGGTCAGCTGGTGTGAAAACTGGAACAGCAGGACGTCCAAAACGTAAGTAAACAGGACCTTCGTATTCAGCTGCAGCAATTGTAGCCGCTTTAGTTTGATTGTAATCGCAAGGATTTATAACCACCATTCCTGGTAACATTTTCATCAAACCAATATCTTCTAATGTTTGGTGAGTTGCACCATCTTCTCCTAATGTTAAACCAGCGTGCGATGCAGCGATTTTTACATTTTTGTTAGAGTAAGCGATAGATTGACGAATTTGATCGTACACACGAGCTGTAGAAAACTCAGCGAAAGTTCCTGTGAAAGGAATTTTACCTCCAATTGTCAAACCTGCAGCAATTCCCATCATGTTTGCTTCTGCAATACCAATTTGGAAAAAACGCTCTGGATTTTCTTTGATAAATTGATCCATTTTTAATGAACCAATCAAGTCAGCACACAATGCAACAACGTTAGGATTTGTTCTTCCTAACTCTGTCAATCCGTCTCCGAATCCACTACGTGTATCTTTTTTTTCTGTGTATGTTAAGTCTATCATTGTTTTTGTTTTTTGTATTCGTTTTTGTATTTTTCTACTTCTGTTTTTTCATCAAATTGATAAATAAAATCATTTGGCGAAACATTAATTTCTTCTTCCTCTTCAGCGCTCTTTTTGATCCATTTTTCTAAGGTTTCAACATTTTCTAACACAATATTTTGTTCAACTCTATAAATCAAGCCTTTCAAATTTAGTTCAGAATTGATAAACGGAACGGTGTTGATGTTAGAATTTGTATCGATGCAAATTTCTGTACCATTGTCGTTGTCATTATCTTTTCTGAAAATGTTATACACTTCACATTGTTTATTTAGAATCGTTTCTTTTTGACCAGTTCTATTCGCAACATAACTATTTCCGATTGCGGAATTTGTTAAACTTGGATTATTAGTCGCTAAAAAAGAATTTCCTAATAAATCTTTTGTGCCTTCGAAATCAATTTTAAAAACCTTCGGATTTTCTTCTTCGCTGTAAACAGAATACATATTGTCGTTTACTTTTAATGAAGCGAAGTTTCCCATCGGTGTTCGCGTAATCATCAAATGTGCTTTGTAATCTTTGGTTGATAAAATGTCCAAAAAATCTGAATAGAAATCACTTTTGATACGATATTGAATAACGTTTTCGAATTTATACGATTGCATTTGAGCGAAAGTTAAACATGTAAAAAGCGTTAATATAAAACTGATTGATTTTTTCATTATCGAATTGATTTGATAAGTATTAATCCAAAGAATTCAAGAAAGTAGTTAACTTATCTTTGTCTTCTTTTTTCAGTTTATCATATTTGTTATTGATTTCTAAAACACTTTTTCTTATTGCATCAATTGTTCCCGAAAGAGCAACACTTCCGCTTTGATAAATGTACATATCGCACACTTGTCCTGCGTAATTGTAAACCAAATTTCCTAAATCTTTATCTGTAAAAGTCGGAATTTTAGCTTTCAAATTTTTGCAATGTTCTGGTGCAACTTTCATGAAATCTTGAATGTCTGGATTGTCGATTGCCAAATCGATTTTGCTAATATCTGTCGTTTTGTAAGCAGATGTATAAGGATCATAATATTCGGCTAAACTAACTTCTGTTGCAGCAACAGCAGAATCTACTGCTACAGCCGCTTCATCATAATCTGTTGAAACTTCTGTTAATTTAAACTTTTTAGCATCATCGAAATACGTTTTGAAAAGGTTATTTAATTCTTTTACTTCGCTTTTGTTTGCTAATTTATTCTTTTTGAATTGTTTTACCAATTGATTTGTAGAACCTTGCGCAGTTGCCAAAGCTTTAGAACGCTCTATATCAGGATTTCCATCATAATCACTATCATTATAAATCAAGCTATAATTTAATGAAGCAACAGTTCCAAAAAGACTATTTACGTTATCACTTTCTGATGTTTGATAATTGTAATAATTAATAATAGGATCCTCGTAATGATTGTCTGGTGAATAAGCTACTGCTTCGGCTGCATAAGCCGTATCTACAGATGACATCATGTTATCGTATTCTTGTTTCTTTTTTGCCAATTCGTTAGTAAAACTTTCGATTTCTTTTTTCTCATCAAAAGTTACTTTTACGTTAGAATTTGCAATATTTTGAATCGTTAATCCATTAAAATCACCTGCGTCATATCTAATCAAAAGCCCTTTCAGTTTTGTTTGAGGAAACATAATAGCAACGTTATTAATTGCATTTTTTTCATCAACACATAATGTAGAAGATTTTGTTTCGAAATCTGTTTTAGATGTTAATTCGTATTCATTACACTTATATCCATTGATCGTTGTAGATGAATTTAGATTTTTAACTGAAATAAATTTCTCGAACAAGTTATCTGAATAAGGTTTTAAACTATCATCCGATATACCTTCGTAATAATAAGGGGCTTTTATCGATAATTGATTTTCTAATGAATTGGCATATACTTCGAAAAACTTGCTGTTGTTGATAAAGAAAGCATCTTTATTAAAGCTTCCTGAAGTATAAGGACCTCCTTCCGAAGTTCCTAAAACAGCGTCTTTAGAAATATAGGTTACAAAAAATAAATCTTTTTGACCATCTAAATAAGTCTGATATTCTTTTGGTAAATTGATTTTATACGATACTTTTTTGTCAAAAGAATATGTTTTTTCCTGCCCAAAGGCTGTTAAAGAACAAAGCGTAAGTATAGAATAAAATAACGTTTTCATAGTATTTTGATTGTGTTGAAATTATTAATAATCTGTCAATTCAGTTTCAGGATTTTGCTCTAATGCAGAAGCTAATTGCTCGTCGTTAGGCGCTTTTCCGTGCCAAGAGTGGCTTCCCATCATGTAATCAACTCCATTACCCATTTCTGTGTGTAATAAAATTGAAACTGGTTTTCCGTTTCCTGTTAATGTTTTAGCTTCTTCTAAAATAGCAATTACTTTTTCTAAGTTATTTCCATCTTTTTCTTCTAAAACAATCCATCCAAAAGCTTCTAATTTAGCTTTCAAATCTCCTAATGGTAAAACGTGGTCTGTATCACCATCAATTTGACGACCATTGTAGTCAATCGTTGCAATTACATTATCCACTTTTTTACCAGCAGCATACATAAAAGCTTCCCAGACTTGACCTTCTTGTAATTCACCGTCACCATGTAATGTGTAAACTAATTTATCGTCGTTGTTTAATTTTTTTGCTTGAGCAGCACCTAAAGCAACTGATAAACCTTGTCCTAAAGATCCAGAAGCGATACGAATTCCAGGTAAACCTTCGTGTGTTGTTGGGTGACCTTGTAAACGAGAATCTAATTTTCTGAATGTAGCTAATTCGCTAACAGGGAAGAATCCTGAACGAGCTAATGTGCTGTAGAAAACTGGTGAAATGTGACCGTTTGATAAGAAGAATAAATCTTCTCCTTTTCCGTCCATAGAGAAGTCTGTAGAGTAAGTCATGATTTTACCGTATAATGCAGCAAAATATTCTGCACAACCTAATGATCCACCTGGGTGTCCACTATTTACGGCATGTACCATTCTCAAAATATCTCTCCTTGTTTGTTGTACTTGTGTTTGAAGTTTTTGAAGTGTCATTGTTTGTTTATAAAAATTTAAACAAAAATAATTCTTTTTTGTAGGGCAAAAAAATCGTAGAACATAAATCACTACAATTGGGGAGAATAATCGGTAATAATAGCTAACCTACTTATGAGACTATAAAAACCAGCGCTGAAGTTTATAAAGAAGAAGCTTGAAGTTGGTCAACAAGAAGCTTGAAGTTAGTTAATAAGAAGGCAAGAGTTTTACAACGTTTATTTATCTTTTTGTAATCTTTTAATTGTAAAGGGTACAGAGAGATGTTTTTTAATAAAAAAGACGAAGCAAAACTTCGTCTTTTTTATTTATTCTTCTTCCACATGCCATTCGCCACGATGAGGTATCAAAGCGTCACGGACTTGTATCATTTCAGATTCTACCACCACCAAATAAGCAACTGCATATTCTGGTTCAACCTCTACAAATTCAGAAAATGTACTTTGTAACTTTTCTTTTTCAGCATATTGTTTCAAGTGAATTGCATGATGTTTTGCAGTTGGTATAGCATCGGGACCATAAAAATCCCAGATTAATTTTAATTTCTTTTCCATAATTATATTTTATCAAAAGAAGTTTTAATTCCTTTTATTAAAGCTGAACTAAATCCTTGATGTTCCATTTCATTTAATCCAGCAATCGTACAACCTTTTGGTGTTGTCACTTTATCAATTTCTTGTTCTGGATGCAAACCGTTTTCTATTAATAATTCAGCAGCTCCTTTTACAGTTTGTGTCACAATTTTTGTAGCAGTTTGTGTGTCAAATCCAATTTCTATTCCTCCTTGAATCATTGCTCTTATAAATCGTAAAACATAAGCAATTCCGCAAGCGCCAATTACAGTCGCTGCATTCATCAGCTCCTCATTTATAACAACTGTTTCTCCAATTGGATTGAAAATCGTTTTGATTTCATTTAAAATGTTTTTATCTTTCGAATTTCCACAAATACATGTAATCGATTCTTCCACAGAAGCAGCTGTATTAGGCATTGCGCGAAAAATTGACATTCCTTGCGTTAAAATGTTTTGATACGTTTGCAATGAAATTCCTGTTGCAACTGAAATTAATATTTTGTTGGTCGTAAAATCGTCTTTTAACTGCGTCAAAACTTCTTCCACTTTGTACGGTTTTACGCATAGCAGAATATAATCAGCTTCTTTTACAGCAAAATGATTATCATTTGTAATCGTTACACCAAGCTTTTTAAGATGTTCAATTTGATTCAAATTATTTCTTGTAGCGATAATTTGATTTGGATCGAATGCTTTATTCTTAATTAAACCCTCTGTTATAGAAATTCCTAAATTTCCAGCTCCAATAATGGCAATTTTTTTCATAGTTGTAGAGTGTTAGGTGTTCTGATTATGAATGAATAATTGTTTCTTTTTGACGATTAGAGCTTACCAACCATAAACCGATGAAGGTTAATAAACCATTTAAAATGATTAATTCAACACCAATTTTGTAATCGGTAAAATTAATCACTAATTCGTTGATGATATACGTGAAAATAGGCGCTAAAATCGCAACTGTAATAATTGAATATTTTTTGTAAATATTACGTTTCGTTAAAATTCCGAAAGCAAACAATCCTAATAACGGTCCGTATGTATAACCTGCAATTTCCATCACAAGATAAACAATTGATTTGTTGTTAATCGCTTTGAAAACCATAATCAAGATAAAGAAAACTACCGTGAAAATTAAGTGAACACGAATACGAATCTTTTTCTTTTCTTTTTCTGATTTTTCTTTGTCTTCGTTGATGTTTAATAAATCGACGCAATATGAACTTGTAACCGCCGTTAAAGCTCCGTCGGCAGAAGGAAATAAAGCAGAAATTAATCCGATAATAAAAATTACAGAAATAATCATTGGGAAATGATGTCCTAAAAGCGAAAGCGCAGGAAACATATCATCACCCATAATATTTTGTCCGCCTTGTTCCATAAAGAAACCATCAGCAGTATAAAAACCACCTTCACTCATTGCGTATAAATAAAGCAATCCACCCAAAAATAAGAACGCTAAATTCACAATCAATAATGTTCCAGCGAACGTCAACATATTCTTTTTTGAGTTTTGAAGATTATCAACAGAAATATTTTTTTGCATCATTTCTTGGTCAAGACCAGTCATCGCAATTGTGATAAACATTCCGCCCAAAATTGTTTTTAAGAAATAAGTTTTCGAATTTGGATCAAGATTAATGAAATGGGTATAGTTTTTGGCTTGCATCCTATCGTAAGCTTCACCAACAGATAAATTAAGATGCGAAAGGATAAACCAAATACAAGCAATCAAGCTAATGATCATAAATGATGTTTGCAAGGTGTCGGTTACGACAATTGTTTTTACTCCACCTTCGAACGTGTATAATAATATCATCAATAATAAGACAAATGTTGTTGCCCAAAATGGTACGCCTAAATTGTCTAATAAAAATATTTGTAACACATTTACAACTAAATATAAACGTGCTGTTGCGCCAATTCCACGAGAAATAATAAAGAAAACCGATCCCATTTTATGTGCTTCAACATTGAAACGTTTTCCTAAATAGGTGTAAATTGAGGTTAGATTCATTCGGTAATAGAGTGGAAGTAATACCCCCGCGACGATAAAATAACCAAGAAAAAATCCGATAACCATCATATAATACTCGAATCCTCCGTAAATATATTCGGAACCAGTTAATTTTCCGACCGTACCCGGAACCGAAATAAAAGTAACGCCACTAAGGCTTGTCCCAATCATTCCGAAAGCCACCAACCACCATTTACTTTTTTTGTTTCCGTTAAAAAAAGATTGATTGTCAGAATTTCGACTGGTGAAGTAAGAGATCACTAAAAGTCCTACAAAGTATACGATAACACAAAGTAGTAAAATTGTTGAGTTCATAATTTATTTAGTAAATAAGCCCAAATTTAATATTTTTGAGTGAATGATGATAGATTAATTTTCCGAAGATAAAATTGTAAATTTGTTGTCTATAATTTTTTGAACGAATGAATTACCCAAGCAAGGTTTTAGAGCGAGCTGTAGAAGAGATGTCAAATTTGCCAGGAATAGGAAAGAGAACAGCTTTGCGACTTGTTTTACATATGTTAAATCGTCCCAAATCTCAAACGACGGCTTTGTCCGAAGCGCTTTCTCATTTGGTAGATGATGTTAAATATTGTCAACATTGTCATACAATTTCTGATGATGAGGTTTGTGATATTTGCAACAATCCATTGAGAGAAGAAACTATAATTTGTGTCGTGGAAGATGTGCGTGATGTGATGGCGATTGAAAATACAGGACAATTTAAAGGACAATATCACGTTTTAGGAGGAAAGATTTCTCCAATGGAAGGTATTGGACCTGGTCAATTGAATATCCAAACGTTGGTTGATCGTGTTCAAAATGAAAATGTGAAGGAAATAATTTTTGCTTTAAGTTCGACAATGGAAGGAGATACAACTGTTTTCTATTTGTACCGACAATTAAAGAATGCCGAAATTATTTTTTCTACTATTGCGCGAGGTCTTGGTGTAGGAGATGAGTTAGAATATGCGGACGAAGCAACGCTAGTTCGTTCTATACAACATCGAATACCATATTCAGAAAATAAATTTTAGATGAAATTATCGATAATTATTGTTAGTTATAATGCGCCAAAACATTTAGAGCTTTGTCTTGATTCGTGTCAGGAAGCTTTAAAAAATGTAGATGGCGAAATAATTGTAATTGATAATGATTCATCGGAAATTGATTTTATATTCCTAAAAAAAACTTTTCCTACTGTAATTTTTTTACTTCAGAATGAAAATCTTGGTTTTGCAAAAGCGAATAATATTGGGGTTGAGAATGCTTTGGGAGAATATATTCTGATTCTTAATCCAGATACAATTATTCCAGAGAATTTATTCGAATCTTTGATTGAATTTCATCAGTCAAAAGAAAAAATAGGTTTTGTGGGAGTACGAATGATAGATACAAACGGAAATTTTCATCCAGAATCAAAACGTAATATTCCGACAGCTAAAAATTCATTTTCTAAGTTGTATAGTCGATTTAATCATTCAAAGAAAAATAATTATTACAAATTAGAAGTTGATGAATTTGAAATTGCTCCTTGCGAAATTTTAGTTGGTGCTTTTATGTTCACCACGAAGAAAATCTATCAGGAAATTGGAGGATTTGATCCACGTTATTTTATGTATGGAGAAGATATAGATTTGTCTTTTAGTGCAGAATTGGCTGGTTATAAAAATTATTATAAAGGAGATATAACGGTTTTACATTACAAGGGAGAAAGTACGAAAAAAGATAAAAAATATTATAAACATTTTTTTGAAGCCATGATGATTTTCTTAGCAAAATATTATCAAAAAAATTGGTTGCATTATCAACTTTTACGTTCGGGAATTTTGATTAAATATTTAATTCAATTATTTAAATTTTCTTTACATTCACCTAATAATACTTCTAAAATAGAAGTAAAAGCAGAAAATTTATTTTGGATTGATAAGAAATCAGATTTCAAATCTTTATCAAATAATGAAATTGCAATTGATGCAAGTTTTTTTACTTATCAAGAGATATTATCAATCATTTCTGAAAACAACTCTTCTTCACGTTCATTTTATATTCGCCCTAAAAATAAAAATTATTTAATAGGTGATGATAAACTGATTATAAATCTATAAAAACAAAAAAAGCTGAATCTTAATGACCAGCTTTTACAGTATCTTTTTTCTCAACTTTCGGAGTTTCTGCCGTTTTTGTAGAATCTTTCACTTCTTCGTGTTTTTCTTCAACAGCTTCCTCATGTTTTCCGTGACCTTCGTGAGTAGCTTCAGATTTGTGGTGCATTTCTTCTGCAGTAGCTGGTTCGTGAACAACTGGAAGAACTCCGTGATTTACACTTGCTTTAGAGTTACAAGAAGTAGCGAATGCTGCAACAGCTACTAAAAGAATTAATTTTTTCATGTCTTACAAAATTTATTGTATGGGTATATTATTATAATTGTTTTGACAAAATTAGTTAAAAACATTGAGTTCAACTAACTGATTTATTTCAATTGTGCAATTTTCTGAATTCCACCTTTTGTTTTATCTCCAACCTTTACATTAATCTCAGTATCAAGTGGTAAAAATATATCAACACGCGATCCGAACTTGATGAAGCCATATTCTTTACCCGCAACAGCATCGTCATTCTCTTTACTGTAACAAACAATTCTTCGTGCAACTGCACCTGCAATTTGTCTGAAAAGAACTTTTGTATGATCTGCATTCTCTACAACAACAGTTGTTCTTTCATTCAATTCTGATGATTTTGGATGAAATGCAACCAAAAACTTTCCTGGATGATATTTCGAATAAATCACTTTTCCATTCACAGGATAACGCGTTACATGTACGTTAAGAGGCGTCATGAAAATTGATAATTGAATACATTTTTGATTCAAAAATTCGCTTTCAAATACTTCTTCTAATACAACAACTTTTCCATCAACTGGTGCGATTACGCAATTTTCTGACGAATCTGATTCACGAATTGGGTTTCTGAAAAACCAAACGATAAATCCGTAAAGTATCCATAATGGTAAGGCAAAGTAAAAACCATATACATGAAAAAAGTAATGTAATACTCCTGTAGCGATTGCAAATAAAATTAAGCAACCTATCAAAATTGCTGTTCCTTCTCTGTGAAGTTTCATAAAGTATATACTAATAAATAATATAAATAAACAAATGGTACGACAAATATAAAACTATCTAATCGATCTAAAAAACCGCCATGTCCTGGAATAAGGTTAGAGCTGTCTTTTACATTGAAAAATCGTTTTAATTTAGATTCTGTCAAATCTCCCAATGGACCTAATGCTGCAACGATCAAACCAATAATCATCCAGTTTCCGTGCAAGTTCTCTCCAAAATATTTCTGAATTAAGAATCCAGCGATAATGGTGAAAATAATTCCTCCAAAAAAACCTTCCCACGTTTTTGCTCCCGAAATTTTAGGTGCTAATTTATGTTTTCCAATTAAGTTTCCTGTTAAATATGCAAATGTATCACTGCTCCAAAGTAATAAGAAAACGAAAAACACTTCGTAATGCATCACTTTTTCACCTAAATTATAATCAAAACTAGGTAAAGTTAATGCTAAGACAAATGGTGCGATAACGTATGTTAAACCTAAAGTAGCTTTTCCAAAATCGTTCAATAATTCATTGGTTGATTTGAAAATAATATAAATACTAAAAACAAATAAAACTGGAATGATGAAGTACAAACTTTTTAAATGAAAATAGTAATGATTTGAAGTTTCGAAAGCTTCTAAAAATTCTTTTCCATAATATCCAAAAACAACTAAGGCAGCTAAAAGTGCTCCTAATTGATAAAGTTTATTGGTAAGATTAGTGATTTTAAAAAACTCGTACAAACAAAAAAGTCCAAAAACCATCATCAAAACAATCAAACCTTTTGGATCTATCGTTGTCCCGAAAAATATAATAAGTGCGTAAATAAGTCCAGAGAAAGCTCTAATTGCTAAATTTTTCATAGCTAATCTTCAACCAATAACAAATAAATATTCTTCGCGTTGTCTACGTTGGGAAATTTGTGCATATTTTTTCCTCGAATCGAAGTTATTTTAGATGGAAGGTTATCTTTTTTTAATGTTCGTAATTTCTGTAATGCCACACTCACATTTTCCACTAATTGTGACGGGCGTGCATAGATAATAAAATTTGACGGAAAATCAGCAATATTTCTACCATAAGTTTGATGCGCCGATAACATAATACTTCCATCAAAAGCAATCAGAAATTCGCAACTAAGAAAACTAAGCGTATAACGAGAGTCGCATGGATTTTCGACAAAAGGAATATTGACTGAATTAAGAACCTGTTGTAAATTTGGATCAGGACAAATTAATTCGGTTACATTTTCGTAATTGACAATCTCTTTAAGGTTTTTAGAAGCCTCCTCTATATTATCACAAAATAAAAAATGTCCACCACCTACATTAAAATTTGTAGCAAATACTTCATCTATAGAAATTTTTTGGTCAGCATAATTTGGATGAAATAAATCAATTTGATTATCATCTGAATTCTCTGCTGATTTTTCAGTAGCTTTTTTAAGTAGGTTTTTAATTGCTTTCCACATGAAAACTCATGATTTTATATGAAATTAATCAATTACAGCCTAAAGGTAATAAATTTTAACAATATAATAAGAAGTAAAAAAAAAATCGTCCTATTTGGACGATTTTTTCTATTATTTTGAATGAATTTGATTAAATATCATTTCCAGATTCTGGTTGAACAACTTGTTCTGAATCAGCTTCTATAACCTCTTCTTGTTTTTCTTCGATTTGATCTAATTCGTTTACAAATTTTCTTGGTCCGAAAATTTCTTCCAAATCTTCTCTAAAGATCACCTCTTTCTCAATTAATTTTTGAGCTAAAACATCTAATTGATCGCGATGTTCACGTAAAATATCTTTTGCTCTATCATATTGAGCTTCGATCATTGTTTTTACCTCTTTATCAATTACCTGAGCAGTTTGTTCTGAATAAGGCTTGCTGAAACCATACTCATTTTGTCCAGATGAATCGTAATAAGAAACATTACCAACTTCTTTGTTCAATCCGTAAATACTAACCATTGCAGAAGCTTGTTTTGTAACTTTTTCCAAATCACTTAATGCACCAGTAGAAATATTATTGAAAACAACTTCCTCAGCAGCACGACCACCCATTGTCATACACATTTCGTCTAACAATTGTTCTGTCGTTGTAATTTGTCTTTCTTCTGGCAAATACCAAGCGGCACCTAACGAACGTCCACGAGGAACTATAGTTACTTTAACCAATGGAGCAGCGTGTTCTGTTAACCAACCAATTGTAGCGTGACCAGCTTCGTGATAAGCGATACGTTTTTTCTCAGAAGGTTTAATCACTTTACTTTTCTTCTCTAATCCACCAATAATACGGTCAACAGCGTCTAAAAAGTCTTGTTTTTCTACGACGTCTTTGTTTTTACGAGCAGCAACTAAAGCTGCTTCGTTACAAACATTGAATATATCTGCACCAGAGAAACCTGGAGTTTGTTTTGCTAAAAATTCGATTTCAACATCTTCACCTAATTTTAATGGACGTAAGTGAACGGCGAAGATTTCTTTACGTTCGTTTAATTCAGGTAAATCAACATGAATAATACGGTCAAAACGACCTGGACGCATCAATGCTTTATCCAATACATCAGCACGGTTCGTTGCAGCAATCACAATTACGTTAGATTCTGTTCCGAAACCATCCATTTCTGTTAATAATTGGTTTAATGTATTTTCGCGTTCATCATTAGAACCTGTAAAGTTTGATTTTCCACGTGCGCGACCAATGGCATCAATCTCATCAATAAAGATAATTGAAGGAGATTTTTCCTTTGCATTTTTGAATAAGTCACGTACACGAGATGCACCAACCCCCACAAACATTTCTACGAAATCTGATCCTGATAACGAGAAGAAAGGAACTTTTGCTTCTCCAGCAACAGCTTTTGCTAATAAGGTTTTACCTGTACCTGGAGGTCCTACTAATAAAGCTCCTTTTGGGATACGTCCACCTAATTTTGTAAATTTTTCTGGATGTTTCAAGAATTCAACGATTTCTTCGATTTCTTCTTTTGCACCTTCTAAACCTGCAACATCTTTGAAAGTTGTTTTGATATGATCATCACCTTCAAATAATTTCGCTTTTGATTTTCCGACAGAGAAAATTCCTCCGCCACCTCCAGCAGATCCGCCTCCGCCCATTCGTCTAAATAGTAAGAAGTAGATTAATCCGAAGAAAATTAATGAAATGAAAAGATTCATAAACAAACTTCCAAAACCATTTGAAATTTGTGTGTTAAGAACGGCAGTTTTATTCGGACTCTTTTCTACGTTAGCATAAAAATCTTTTTCAAAATTTCCAGCATCAGCAACATTGAAAATAAAGTTTGGAGCACCTGTAGCAAAAGGATTTAAAGTCTCGTTTGATTTTTTAAACTTTTTAAATTCTTCAGTATTGAGAGCTGCGTCCGTTAAATATACACTTACACGTCCTGATTCTTTTTCTAGATTGGCTTCTTTTACGTAACCTTTTTCTACATAAGAAAGGAAAGTCGTACGGTCTATGTTTTTAGTAGTTCCGCCGGCACCTCCAATATTATCAGAAAATAATAGAAAGGCAATCAGCAATAATCCAATAATGGCATATATCCATGTAGGATTAAACCCCGAAGGTTTAAAATTATTTTTTTTCAATTTTTTTTTGGTTTCAGTTATGATTAATATTCCATTTCGATACGCGTCTCTACGGCATCACCCCAAAGACTTTCGATATCGTAATATTCTCTGTATTCTTTTTGGAAAATATGGACAATAACATTTGTGTAGTCCAACAAAACCCATTGATTATTTTGCGTTCCTTCTACATGAAAAGGTCTTTCTGACATTTCTGTTTTTACAGTTCTTTCAATCGAACCTGCTAAAGCACTAACTTGTGTATTCGAGTTTCCGGTACAAATAACGAAGTATTGACAAAATGCATTTTCAATTTCGCGTAAATCTAGAATTGTAATTTCTTCTCCTTTAACATTTGTAATTCCGTCAACAATGCTATCTAGCAAGTCTTTTGTATATTGAGTATCTATCATCTTTTATTTTGTAATTCGCAAATTTAGTGAATCCTTATTAAAGTTTAAACTTTTTAAAATAACTTTAACCACTCTATAAAAATAGTAAAAAAAATGTATTTAATTAGTTTTGATTCTTTGCCTAATACGAATGAGTTCTTGGTGGATTTGTCCAAAAAAGATGCCAATAGTTGGACTGTCATACATGCTAAAAATCAAACAAAAGGAAAAGGTTACGCAGGAAATGAGTGGAAAGTTGTCGCTGGAGAAAATTTAACCTTTAGTTTTTTGCTGAAAACGGATTATAGTTTTCAAGAATTAATTTATTTTAATGAATGGATTTCGAATGTTATTTGTCTATTTTTAAAACAATTTCATCCAAAATCTAACGTAAAATGGCCAAATGATATCATTTTAAATGATAAAAAGGTTTGTGGAATATTAATCGAAAATCATCGTTCCAATGGAATTATGAATTCTGTAATCGGAATAGGAATTAATGTCAATCAAGCTGATTTTAATCACTTACCAAAAGCAACATCTATTCGAAAAGTAACTGACAAAGAATATGACATCGAGGAAATTTTGGCAGATTTAATACATTATTTCGAAAATGAATATTCAATTTTAGAAGAGAAAAATTTTGAACAAATTCATCAAACTTATTTAGATAATCTGTTTAGAAAAGATGAAATTTCGCATTTTAGATTGGATGGAGTAGAAGTGGACGGAATTATTAGAGATGTAAATGAAGCGGGAAATTTACTGATAGAAATCAATCAAGAATTGAGAGAATTTAAGCACAAAGAAATCGAACTTCTTTTTTAATCCTATAGAAAAGGCTATTTTTGTTTAATGGAAGAATTTGTAGTTTTAGTTGATCAGGACGATCAAAAATTAGGATTGATGGAGAAGCAACAGGCTCATGTAGCTGGTTTGTTGCATCGTGCATTTTCTGTTTTTGTATTCAATTCCAAAGGAGAATTAATGATTCAGCAACGAGCTGCGAGCAAATACCATTCGCCAACGTTGTGGACGAATACATGTTGTAGTCATCCGCGCGATAACGAAACTTACGAACAAGCGGCGCACAGACGTTTGGAAGAAGAAATGGGATTTGATTGCGAATTAGAATATAAATTTAATTTCATTTACAAAGCGCATTTAGAAAATGATTTGATCGAGCATGAATTAGACCATGTTTTTATCGGAACATTTGATGATGAACCAAAGCTAAATCCTGATGAAGTGATGGCCTATCGTTGGGTAGAATTGGATGATTTGAAAAAAGATATGGAAAAAAAACCTCAGAATTATACAGCTTGGTTCAAAATAATTTTTGAACATTACGTTTCGTATATCGAAGAATAAAAATTTATACAGATGAAAGTTACTGTCAACAGAAAAGCACATTTTAATGCTGCGCACCGATTGTTTAACAAGAATTGGAGCGACGAACAAAATTTTGAAGTTTTCGGAAAATGTTCTTATCCAAACTATCACGGGCATAATTACGAAATTATTGTGGCGGTGAAAGGCGAAGTTGATCCAGAAACTGGTTTTGTGATGAATTTGGACGAATTACGAAAAATTATTGCGATTGAAGTTGAAGATTATTTGGATCATAAAAATCTGAATGTTGATATTGAAGAATTTAAAACTATCAATCCAACTGCCGAAAATATTGTGATTTTGATTTGGAATAAAATTAGAGCAAAATTAGCGACCGATTTAGAATTGAAAGTAACCTTATACGAAACTCCACGTAATTTTGTAGAATACGCAGGCGAATGAAATTAGGCGATCACATTCCAACCTTTTCGTTGGAGGATAACAAAGGAAATTGGTTTAATTCGGACGAATTTTTATTCAAAAAATATTTTGTTTTATTCTTTTATCCGATGGATTTTACGCCAATGTGTACAAAAGAAGTATGTCAATTTCGTGATGTAAATGCAGATTTCAATGCTTTAGACGCTGTGATTGTAGGAATAAATGGACAATCAACTTCTTCTCACGAGAAGTTTTACACAAAACATCAATTAAACTTTCCGTTGCTTTCTGATAAAGGAGCAAAGTTGTCGAAGTTGTTGGGAATCAAAAAGAAATTTGGCTTAATCACACCGCGAGAAACTTTTGTATTCAATAAACAAGGAAAATTAATTAAACACATTGTTTCAAATGTAGCCGAAACGCACATTGAAGAAGCAATGCAAGCAATAGAAAAAGACCAAGGAAATTAGTTTTCTTGGTCTTTTTGTTTGTATAATAATTTTCTTATGACAACTCGATAAATAAAAAAGATAACCGTTCCAATTGCCGAATAAACCAACATTGTTTGCACATCGCTTTTATCGAACAAATATTTTAGTCCAAATAACACGAAAAAGAAAATGATACTATAAATGATATTTTGTTTCATGTGGTAAAAGTAGGAATTAATTTATTTGTTATAAAGATTCTATGAATCATTCTGAATTTGTTTTAGAGTTTCATTTTAAAACTTCAACTCTCCAACCTTAACTAATTTCTTAGAAGTTGCCAATTGATTTGGATTTGTTCCTGGTTCGTCTTGCGGAACTTCTTTTCCTTTTTTACGATAGAAATCTATCCAAAAATCATCAATAATTCCAGTTTCTTTGTTTTTGAAATTCATCGGAATCAGCTCAAAAACTTTATCATTACGAAAAGCTCTTTCCACAAAATCTGAACAATATAATTCGTTATCGTTCAAAATATATAACCAATTATAAGGTTTTCCGAGCATTGTTTTTGCTTTTTCAATTGCATGAGGAATTGTAGATTGATATTCATTTTTGAGACGATAAATGACAATTTTATTATTTTTTTCAGTTTGAGAAGTGTAAAAATGATGAATTTCCTCTCGTTGCGATCCGCCCATTGGAGCAGCATGTAGAACAAAAATAGAATCATCAGTTTTTTCGATTAAACCAACATGATCAAAATTGGTTTCGTCATTTATTTTTGTCACTCTATTTATCGCGCCCGAAAGTTCTTCTGTTTGCGCACCAACAAAAATCAAATCTCCATTTTGGATATTTTGTAATGAAATTGAATGTTTTTCTTTTAATATTTTTGCTTTTGTACAACTATTCATTGACAATGTAAATAGGAGTAAAAAGATAGGAAATAAAACGAATATTTTTTTCATTCAGAATGAATTATTACTTTTAATCTACGAATTAACCAAAAAGATGGATTTTAAAAAAATTTTGACGATATCAATTGTCGTTTTATTGATTTTAGTTGGTGCTGCAATTATTATTGGAAGTAACAAAGATCGATGCGTTTTCTTTATTGAAAGCTTCGATAAACCAATTGAAAATGTTATTAATTCTCGTTTGGATACAGATTATTCGTACGAAATTGTAAAAGTAAAAGGTAAAACAAACGATACCATTTTGATTATTCCTTGTGAAGGTTGTCAACCGTTGAAATTATCAGGAAAAATAAACGAAAAGTTTATGAACAAATTTGGTAAAGGAAAATCGGTTATGCGTTTCGAGCCGTATAAAGCGACGGAAGGGAATTTAAAAATTATTCACAAAATTAGATAATCTTCTATTTAAGAAATTTTCCTAACAATTAATTCCTTATTTTTGGGAGAATTATAAACTTATCAAAGCAAACAAACAATGAAAGTAACTGCATTAAACCAAAAGCACAAAGATTTAGGTGCTAAAATGGTTCCTTTTGCTGGATATGAAATGCCAGTGCAATACGCAGGTGTTAACCAAGAACACTTTGCTGTTCGCGAAAAAGTTGGTGTTTTTGACGTTTCTCACATGGGACAATTTTTTGTAAAAGGAGAAAAAGCAACAGACTTATTACAACACTTATTGACGAATGATGTAACGAAAGTTGCCATTGGTCAAGCTCAATATAATGCAATGCCAAACGAAAAAGGAGGAATTGTAGATGATTTAATCATTTATAAAATTTCTGATGATGAATGGATGGCAGTTGTAAATGCATCTAATATCGATAAAGATTGGGAATGGATGAACAAACACAATACGTTTGGTGCAGAGTTAACAAATAAATCTGATGAGATGTCTTTGTTAGCAATTCAAGGTCCAAAAGCAATCGAAGCGATGCAATCGTTGACAGATGTTAATTTAGCTGAAATTCCGTTCTATCATTTCGCAATTGGTACGTTTGCAGGTATGGAAAATGTAATTATTTCTGCAACTGGTTACACTGGTTCTGGAGGTTTCGAGATTTATTTTGCGAATGAGCAAGCAAACGAAATGTGGGACAAAGTAATGGAAGCTGGAAAGTCTTTTGATATCGAGCCTTGTGGTTTAGCTTCTCGTGACACATTGCGTTTAGAGAAAGGTTACTGCTTATACGGAAATGATATCAATGATGATACAACTCCATTAGAAGCTGGTCTTGGTTGGGTAACGAAATTGGACACAAATTTTATTTCATCTGATATTTTGAAAGCTCAAAAAGAAGCTGGAGTTGAAAAAAAATTAGTTGGTTTCAAAATGATCGAAAGAGGAATTCCTCGCCACGATTATAAAGTTGTAGATGATAACGAAAATACAATTGGTATTGTGACTTCTGGAACACAATCTCCAATGTTGAAACAAGGAATTGGTTTAGCATACGTTCATACAGATTTTGCTAAAGTTGGAACGACAATCAGAATTCAGATTCGTGATAAAAATGTATTAGCAGAAGTTGTAAAAACTCCTTTTGTTTAAAACAATATAAAGTGTAACGTCCTGAAAAAAT